>CAINOM010000001.1 GCA_903851455.1 uncultured Bacteroidota bacterium
TGCGTTAATAATAATTCAAAAACCAAAAAATTTATGAAAAAGAACGCCCTCCTATTTTTAGTCGTTATGATATTTACCGGTATCGTCTCGTGCATCGCACAACAACAGGATGAGAACAAAAATCCTTATTATAAACCTGCCGATAAAAGCAAGCTGACTGTAACTGATGCCCAATGGAAAAAGGTACTGGCACCCAAAGTATACAACATCATGCGCGAAAAAGGCACCGAGATCGCCAATACCGGGCCTTATGTACACAACCCCAAGAAAGGCATTTACCATTGTGCCGCATGCGGACAAACACTATTCAGTTCAGATGCCAAGTTTGACAGCGGAACCGGCTGGCCCAGCTTCTTCGAACCATTTAACGCACTCAGCGTAGTACAGGCTAAAGACAACTCACTAGGTATGGAGCGGGATGAAGTAGTATGTGCTCGTTGCGGTGGCCACCTGGGCCATGTTTTCGATGATGGTCCGGCACCTACCCACTTGCGTTACTGTATGAACGGCTATGCGCTGCATTTTGAAGAGAAGTGATCACCTTACACTGAACTACCATATTTTATTGAGTTGGTGGCTCTATGGAGCACTCTTCTCCATGTGATAGTGTGGAATGCCTACTTCCACAAACTCATCACCGACCTGTTTGTAGTCCATGCTTTTGTAAAAGCCGAGCACAACTTTGCGGGCGTGAAGTATTATTTTGCTGTAGCCATTCTTCCACGCATCCTGCTCCAGGGCCTGCACCAGTTGCCGGCCAATACCCTTACCCTGCCACTCATTGTAAACAGCCATAGCGCGTAGCTGCACTGTGCCCGCATCCTTTGGCTGCATCAGCACACAGCCAATCACCTTATCATCATGTTCTGCAATGAAGAAGGTGTTGTTATTATCACGACTCAGGTCTTCATTTTTTAAAGATAGACCAAGAGGAGTTCGCAGCATGGCTTCGCGCAGATCCCATACCTGCTGGTACTTCGGCGAAGAGATCGGCATTATGGATACGGAGATATTCATAGCTTATCTTAATTCTATTATCGTTGTTTCGGTAGCCTTTACCAGAAAAGTGATCACTACTTCCTGGGCGCCGGGCACGGCAGGAACCTTGCGGAAATGCGCCTGGTACATGCCGGGCTGTATGCGCAACGGCTGTGTAGCCACTTCGCCCAGGTTCAGCGTGTGGAACTTCAGGAATTTATCGCCTTCCTGCTTATAAAGGTCAGCCGTCTTCAGCCGGTCATCAAACTCAAACTTTGCAAAGCCCGGCTGGGGAATGGTGATCACCGCCTCGTTAAAATCAATGTCTTCATTCCTGTCTATCTGCGGGAACGTGTTAATCATTATGTGATAGTTGCCGGGATCGTACTCCAGCCGCTCATTACACTTCTGGTCCTGTACACGCCCGCCCTGCGTCTTGTTGCGCTCTATGACCCGGGCCATGAACTCTACTATCGGCCTGTCCGGGGCTTTAGCATATTCAAAGCTCAGCGTACATGGTTTTACAATAACCACTATTTTATTTTTCTTGCCTTCTTCTATTTTTACATTCTTCACCTCGAGGCTTCTTTTCGCCGAGAGGGCAATGTTAAATACACCTATGGGTAGCGTGGTCTGTGGGTCGGGGTTGCCACTCGCTTCCACTGTACGGTAAAATGTTTTCACGACCCGGTTTGTAATAGGATCCAGCAGCAGCATCTGCGGTGTGCTGTTGAAGTATTTGCCCTTACCATTGGTAAGATATACCTCTACTGTAGTCTCCTTCGAGTCTTCACGTTCTATAGTGTAGTCCGCCTTCTTTACTCCATCTGTTTCTTTTTCCACGGTTGGCTTGCTCGCGGCCACTTTCGGTATATCTATTTTCAGCGGCGGCAATGGCGGCAGTTTAACGGGCACAATCGATTTCTCTTCTATTACGATCAGTATCTGTATGTGCCTGTATGATGCAAGCGGCAAGCGGGCCATCTGTTCCACCTTGTTCTTTGGTGTGGCAGGTGTATCGACAACAACCGGCGGTACTTTTACACCTGGCTGCACGGTACTCATTTTCTTCAGATCGGGCGAACCAGTGGCAAATGTCTTTGGCTGTGCCGGGGTGAGGCGCGAAATATCTTCGGAGGGCAGGGTAGCCGGCGTTTTTATTTCGGGCGCAGGTAACGATGCTACAGTATTCAGGTTTTTGGGTGCCTGCGGTGTAGCGCTGAATGGCTTGGGGCTGGCGAGTGCAAGACCGGTGATGTGCTCCTGCTCATTCGGCACCACAATATCTACAGCCGGCATATTATCTACACCCTTTATCTTCTTCAGCACTGGCTCCGGAACGCCGAAGGGCCTGCCGCCGGAAACTGCAAGTGGAGCTATTGCCTCACCGGAAGGCGGTGCCACGATCTCTACTGCAGGCAACTGCACCGTTTTAAGTGACTTCGGTGCTGGTATTGCCGTATACAAAGGGCTGTAGCCATTCTCTCTCAAGCGCGCAATATGTTCTACCGGCAGCTTGGCCGGGGCCTGGTCTACCTTTATCTTAGTTTCGGGCTTTGCTACCGTGTCCTTTGGCGTTACGGTTACCGTCTTTACAACGGTGTCGGCCTTTGGCGGTTTAGGGATCGTTGGCTCACTTTTTTTCGTTGGCTTAATTACTTCAGACTCGGTAACCTTTATTTCAGGAATAGTCACACTCAAAACACTTGGTGCATTGGCTGCGATGGTCTGTATCTCTTTATAGTCAGCCTTGGTGATCTTGAGCAGCGGACGGAATGCCGTGACAATCGTATTTACGGCCCTGGGAATATCGGCATCCTTGGTCACCTGCAGGTATTCGCCCATGCAGGCGTAAGTGGTCTTCAGCGCCGGATCATCTTCAAGGCTTATGATATATGGTTTGAAGTAGACCTTGTACTTCATCAGCTTCTTCATTACCTCACATATATCGCCACCGCAACTCTCCCCTCCATCTGTGATCAGTATGATGCTGTATGCGTTATGGTCTTCATCAATAAGGTCGTATTTCGCAGCCTGCATCAGGGCGTACGCAATGGGGGTTACCCCGAGCGGGCGTATATCTTCCAGGCGCAGCGACATCTGGGTGCGGTTGTCTTTACTGAACGCAACCTCGTTCTTGGTATCGTAACAATTGTTTTGTTCTACCGTATACTGGTGCCCGAAAACGCGGAGGGAAAACTCGACCTGGTTGTTAACAGCGTAGATACTGTCCATCAGCCGCAGTATCACCTCATCGGCGGCCTTATACTTCTCCTTACCACTTGGCCACTTTTGTATCATACTCGATGACTCATCCAGCAATATGAGTATGCGTGACTGTGTGAGCTCGCCCTTGGATTGGGCAAATGAACTATAAGTACAGAAAAGACTTAATAAGAATACTAAAAATCCCTTTAAACGCATGAAACGCACTAAAATAACA
>CAINOM010000002.1 GCA_903851455.1 uncultured Bacteroidota bacterium
ATGTGATCTTTGGCTGTGCCAACCAGGCGGGAGAGGACAACCGTAATGTATCGCGCATGGCGCTTTTGCTGGCGGGGATACCATGGAGTGTGCCGGGTGAGACGGTGAACAGGCTGTGCGCGTCGGGCATGTCGGCAGTTATTAATGCTGCACAGGCGATACGTTCAGGCGACGGGGATGTATTTATAGCAGGGGGTGTAGAGCATATGACGCGCGGACCATGGGTGATCTCTAAGACGTCCCAGCCGTTCGGGCAGGATGCGCAGATGTTTGACTCCAGTTTCGGATGGCGCTTCATCAATCCGAAAATGCATGAGCTATATGGCACCGATGCGATGGGTGTGACTGCAGAGAACCTTGCCGAGATGTACAACATAAGCCGAGAAGACCAGGATGCATTTGCTTACCACTCACAAATGAAGGCGGCAGATGCTCAATATTCTGGCAGGCTGGCGGAAGAGATAACTGCTGTTGAAATACCGGGTAAGAAAGGCGAAATGCATGTGGTAGACAAAGACGAATTCCTGAAACCAGGTACTACGGTAGATAAATTAGGCCAGCTGAAAACAGCTTTCAAGAAAAACGGAACCGTGACCGCCGGCAATTCTTCCGGATTGAATGATGGCGCGGCTGCGTTGTACATACTTTCCGGCGATGCGGTGAAGAATTATAACGCCACGCCAAAGGCCAGGATCGTAAGTTCGGCTGTAGTAGGCGTGGAGCCGCGCATCATGGGTATAGGCCCGGTAGGTGCTACCAAAAAGGCGCTCGCAAAAGCGGGCCTGACACTGAACGATATAGATGTAATAGAGCTGAATGAGGCCTTTGCGGCCCAGAGCCTGGCCTGCATCCGCCAGCTTGGTATGGCCGACAATGATCCACGCATTAACCCGAATGGCGGAGCAATAGCAATAGGACATCCACTGGGCATGAGCGGTGCGCGCATTATTTATTCAGCGGCACTGCAGCTGCAGAAAACACAGAAGCGCTATGCGCTTGCCACTATGTGTATTGGTCTTGGGCAGGGGTATGCGGTGATACTGGAGCGGGTGTAGCTACCTTTGGGTAGCGCATCTACCTTTTACAAAATATTTGGACTAAAACTCTCCGGCTTCGCGCAGTACTTCAGCAAATACCTCACTGGAAATCCGAAAGTTGGTTTGCTTCACTTTGTCTAAAATTGGTCTCACCGAGGGTATTATTCCTTTGTGCTTTGCCTTTACGATGATACCAAAAGTGCCGGTAAATGCAATTTTCAGGCGAGTTGCAACTTTGCGCGCGCCCCAGTCGTCCAGAACAACAATTGCATCCGACAGTTCGTAGGTGAGTGCAATTGCACTAGCCTCGCCCAGATCAAGATCCGCCTGTAAAGACGCGAGCGTGTTCCTATCTTTTACATTTTGTATCGTTACCCAATCGGGCAGTTCAAACTTAAATTCCGAAGCGACCTCGGGTGTAGTGTACACATTTGAGTAGACACACCTTAATAAATCGATTTCGCCAATTTTTGTCAGTAAGATAAAGCAGCTGGTATCAGCTATTACTATACTATGCATTTGCTACATCTTGTTTGATGTCAGACGCAGGGTAATTAATGAACGAAACTCCATATTGAGAAAGAATATCAGCAAATTCTACCGTGCGCATTCCTATCATATCAGCGGCCTGACCCAAAGTCAATCGCCCAGACTCATAGAGTTTTGCAGCTAAAAACTTTACAACATCGTTTTGATCGGTACCTGACTTTACCGGCACTTTCAGGTTTAGCGTTTTCATATAGCAAAGATAATATTTTTAACGCATTAGAAATGCGGGTGTACAATTTCACTGCTTTAAACAATATTTATTCCAGCAAATACCCATCGCCTTCATGCAGCGGAACATACCGGCACATAAAATGCCGATCATTGTTTCTTCTTCTTCAATTGCTCAATATCGTCAATATCTCTGTGCCTGGCTGAGGCCTGCTTGGCCTGTATCAAGGTATTAATGTGCAGGAACCG
>CAINOM010000003.1 GCA_903851455.1 uncultured Bacteroidota bacterium
ACCAGCGGTAACACCTGTGAAGTGACCGATAGCGCTTATTGTACCGTTGCCGTTAGTTGCGCTCCAGATACCACCAGAAGTGAGGTCTGTGAGTACGATCGTTCCGCCGAGACATACGCTGCCCGGACCAGAAATTGTTCCTGCACCAGGTGTCGGCATTACGGTAACGATATGTGTTGTGGAACCGAGGCCGCAACCATTGATCACAGTATATTTAATTGTATCGATACCAGGAGTAACACCGGTAACATTGCCTACACCCGGAGTAACCGTAGCGTGGGCGTTGCTGCTGCTCCATGCACCGCCGAGGTCAGCATCTGTAAGTGTAATGATACCGCCTACACAAACTGTAGATGGTCCACCAATAGGTGTTGGAGTAGCTGATGCATCTACGTTCATTGTTGAAGTAGCCGTGTAAGTACCACATGCTGTTGTCAGCACATAGCGAACTGTGTCAAGACCAGGAGATACCGCGGTTACTAAACCGGTAGATGCGTTGATCGTCGCGTGACCGTTAGACATAGTCCACACGCCACCCGGCGCACTTGGATCTGAAAGTGTAACTGTAGAACCCATACATATGCTCGTTGGGCCGAGGATAGTACCCGCACCCACGGTAGCAGGAACGATGGTAATATTTAAAGTAGAAGAAGAACATGCACCGGCAACCGTGTAAACGATCGTCTCAGGGCCAGCGGTTATTGCTGTAACGACACCAACTGGTGATATCACCGCATTACCGTTTGTCAGGCTCCAGGTGCCGCCTGGTGTTCCGGCGAGATAAATATCAAATGAACCAACACAGATCGTGAGTGGTCCGAGGATAGTACCGGAAGCTGCGGTATTGGTAACTGTAACAACCAGTGTTGCTGAAGCGTTGCCGCAACCGGTAGTCACTGTATAAGAAATAACGTCTGTGCCAAGTGTAACACCTGTAACAAGACCAGTACCTGAAACTGTCGCGTTAGCATTGCTTGCGCTCCATACGCCACCGGCAACCGCATCGGTCATCTGGATGGATGCACCAGGGCAGATAGCTGTAGCAGGCGCTGTGATAGTACCCGCATCTGGTGCAGGGAACACAGTCACTGTAGCTGTAGCGAAGCAAGTACCTATAACGTAAGAGATAGTAGAAGTACCTGCGGTAACACCAGTAATAACACCAGCAATTGCTGTAGCGTTACCGTTGCTGCTGCTCCAGATACCACCACCAACGGCATCAGACATTGTGATCGTAGTGCCTGCGCACACAGTAGCTGTAGCAGGAGAAATTGCTGACGGGCTCGCCGCCACGTTTGCAACAATCGTTGCAGAACAACTACCGAGCGTATAAGATATAACAGAAGTACCGGAAGCAACCGCAGTTACCAGGCCGCCGGCAGAAACGGTAGCATTACCATTGCTGCTGCTCCAGGCACCGCCAGCGACTGCATCACTTACAGTGGCTGTGTTGCCGATACAAAGATTAATAGAAGAAGGAGAAATTGCTGCAACACCTGCGTTAACAGTTACGACTGCTGTAACGATACAGGTACCTATTGTGTAGCTAATCGTGGTAGTACCAACGGCCACACCGGTAACAATACCGGTACCGCCAACGTTAGCATTACCATTGCTTGCGCTCCACACACCACCCGATGTAGCATCAGTCAGGTTAACTGTAGCACCGGTACAAACTGTAGCACCGGCAGGAGTAATTGCTGAAGGAGCGTTATTAACAGTAACAACGGTAGTAACGGAACATCCGGCAGTTACATAAGATATGGTTGTGGTACCAACGCCTACCGAAGTAACGAGGCCGCCTGCGCTGATCGTAGCAACGCCTGCATTGCTGCTCGTCCATGTACCGCCAACGGTTGCATCATTGAGTAACAATGAACCACCCAGGCAGATAGTAGCCGGAGTAGGGGTAATTGCAGCTACTGCAGGAGTAACACTCACTGTGGCGGTAGCAAAGCAGGAACCAATTGCATAACTAATAGTAGTGATGCCCGAGCCTGTACCAGTAACGATGCCCGTGCCACCTACTGTAGCAATGCCTGTATTTGCGCTGCTCCAAACACCACCGCTTGTAGCATCAGAGAAACTTATTGTACTGCCGATGCAGGTGATACCTGCAGCAGGAGTAATTGCAACGGGAGCTGAATTTACTGTAACCACATCGGTTGCAGAACAAGCGCCGATGGTATAAGATATAGTAGCGGTACCAATGCCCGCACCGGTTACAACACCGGTTCCGGAAACTGTCGCAACGCCAGTATTGCTGCTGCTCCAAACACCGCCGCCTGTAGCGTCAGTGAGGTTAGTAGTGCTGCCAAGACAAACAGTAGCTACCGCAGGAGTGATCGCTGCCGCACCAGGATTTACAGTAACTGTTGCAGTAGAAAAACATGCACCTATAATATAAGAGATGGTCACCGTACCCGCATTAACACCGGTCACGACACCTGAGGCGCTGACGGTTGCATTACCGTTGGTTGCGCTCCAGGTACCACCTGAAGTCGCGTCAGTAAGATTTACCGTAGCTCCGGTACATACCGTAGCTGTTGAAGGAGTGATCGGTGAAGCAGCTGTATTAACAGTAGCTATCGTCGTTGCGAAACAACCAGGAGTGATATAAGAAATAACTGTAGTTCCCACAGCGACACCGGTTAATACACCAGAGCCAGAAATAGTAGCTACTGCTCCGTTACTGCTGCTCCATGTGCCGCCTGCATCTGCATCTGTGAGCGCTACTGAACCACCGATACAAAGAACTACAGGAGCTGGATTGATAGCACCCATAGCAGGATCAACGGTTACTTCTATAGTTGTAGAGCAACCTCCCACGGTATAAGATATCAGGTCGAGGCCAGATACTACGCCGGTGACAAGGCCGGAAGAGTTAATTGTTGCATTGCCGTTGGTTGCGCTCCAAACACCACCACCGGTCGCGTCTGAAACGGTGGCTGTAGTGCCGACACAAACGACCACGCCAGATGGCGATATGAGCGCTGGTCCGGCGCTGACTGTAACGGTCAAAAACGAGGAACACCCGCCGACCGTGTATGAAATAGTTGCCGTGCCTGAACCGAATCCAGTGACTACGCCGCCAGGAGATGTGACTGTGGCAATCGTGCCGTCACTGCTGCTCCAGGCTCCTCCGCCAGTGGCATCAGACACCGTGGCTGTGCCGCCGATACAGAGACCAAGCGTGGCCGGAGATATAGGCGCGACATTTGCCGTGACCGTGACGACCTGCGTGACGTTACACGTACCGACCGCATAAGTAATAACGGCAGTACCAGCAGACAGACCGGTAACTATGCCTGTAGTGCCAACGGTTGCGTTGCCATTGCTGCTGCTCCAAACTCCGCCAGTGGTAGTGTTTGAAAGCGCGGTAGTACCACCTACACATACAGTGGGTGTACCTGTGATAACGCCGAGGGAGTTGATCGTAATATTGAAACCATAAGTAGACTGGCCTGCGATCGGACAGTTGTCATCACTGTAGACAAGATAGAATGAATAAAGACCAGGAGCGACTCCGGTGGATGTCCATGAAAAAGTTACGGTTGGAGTAGGCGTACCATTATTAACAACACTTACGGTACTACCTGTAGGCAGACCACCTGAGGTGACAGTAATGTTAGCGGTAGAAAGCGCTTCCCTTGGGTTCATTGTCAGTGTAAACGCCCCATTGTTCTCACATATGTGATAGTCAAGACTGTCAACGATCAAGCCAGATCCTGTGGAAGATGCGATTCCTCCGTATGGTGGTGTATTTGTACAAGTCTGCACGAGGAAAGTCATTTCCCGCATACTGGTACCGATAAAAGTATCGTTGCGATATTCCCTGATACTATAAACAACAAGAGATCTCTGCGTAACGTTCGGGTTAAAATTCAATTGCCCGGTTAACTGGTTGAACGAAAACGAACCTGCAGATACCGTCAATGGATTAGTAGCCGAAATGCCAGTGCCTGTGTAAGTGACATTGGTAGGGGCCGCGTTACAAGCCTCACCGCCTGCTGTGTTATTAAGCCCCGATGTCAGATAGAACCTCAAACTATCACCATCGGCATCGGATGCTGCCGGGTTGTAAGTATCCGCGTTATTCAAACAATAATAGGGCGTCGGTTCAACACCTAGTGTAACGCTTGTATTGTTGTGATAAGTATTATCGAGCGTATCAACGAGTGTAGTAAATGTGGAACCCGGAGTATTGATATTAGTGATCGCAGCGGAGCGGCCAGCGGGAGTTGATCCACCCATGTTGCCACCAAAAATAAACCGCCAAACATGCGACGTACCGGTCAGTGTAACCGTACCATGGTAAGTAAACTTCTTGATCCCGATTATGGTACTGCCAGGCACAGAACATGTAGTGAGCGCGGTATCCGCCTTACAAACCTGCGCCGAGAGAATATTCGAATTAAGGGGATCTTCTGTACAACTCACTGTTGCAAAAAGTGTCGTCCCGTTGTATACACAAACCTGCGGTGTAGCCGTTGGCAGTGTTGAAAACGCACCTGCAGATGCAGTACCACAGTCGCCGTAGGCAACTACTGTTATCTCATAAGTGCTGCCGCTGACCCACTTGTAGTTGAGGTCCATACCAACAATATGGCTCGCAAAAGCACCATGGCCGGCAAACAAAAAAAGCGCTGATAACAATAGCGAACGCAGGCAGAGGGGTAAGAATTTTTTCATGAAACGGTTTTTGTGATTTTTCTGGATAAAGCTGTATTCGGTTTAAATAAAAAGCTGTCAAAAACGCGAGGTTTAGCACCCTGCGTTTTTCAACACGGGGATAAAGATAATTTGTTTTCGTTCATAACAAAACAATTCGCAGACAAAATTCACAACATTTACTCCAAAAATAATTTTTAGATGCAGAAATGATTTATTTAACACGCTGATTAACTAATCGTTTGCATTAGTAAAAACTTTTGATTAATCCTGTGCACGTTCACCTGGTTAAATATTTTACAAAAACGATACATTAACGGCATGATATTTTGATGTGAATGATTTATACCCCTATGTCAATTTCTTATTCCCGATACATGATTTATGATTTTCGATTACTCTATCTTTGAAATAAAAAAAAACAACTCACAAACACTAAAATTAAAAACTATGGCGTTTTCTCTTCCCCCGCTTCCATATGCATTTGATGCGCTGGAACCGCATATTGATGCACAAACCATGCAGATACACCACGACAAGCACCACCAGGCCTATGTGGATAATCTAAACAAAGCACTGGCCGGTACCGATGGCGAAAACAAGACACTGGAGCAACTGATGGATAATATCTCTGCTTATCCGGCAGCGGTGCGTAACAATGGCGGCGGCCATTACAACCACACCCTGTTCTGGACGATATTGGGTACAGGCGCATCGGCGCCAACCGGCGACCTTGCCGCGGCTATCAATGAGGCGTTCGGTTCGCTGGATGCACTGAAAGAAAAAATGAGCACAGCGGGCGCAACCCGCTTTGGCAGTGGCTGGGCGTGGCTGCTGGTAAGTGATGGTAAGTTGCTGGTATCCTCGACGCCTAACCAGGATAATCCACTGATGGATATAGCTGAAGTAAAAGGAATGCCTATACTTGGGATAGACGTGTGGGAACATGCCTATTATCTGAAATACCAGAACAGGCGGCCAGACTATCTGAAGGAAATATGGAATGTGATAAACTGGGACGCTGTTGCTGCGCGTTATAAAGCAGCTCGCTAGTTCTAAACATTATAAATTGGGATGCCGCGCCTCCGGGTGCGGCATTTTTTTGTGTGGTATAAAACAATTCCCGGGGCTACACCCGGGCTGATATACTACGCCCCGTTGAGGCCTGGTTGGCCGGGCAGTACGGTATTTACGCGCTGATGGTCGAACTGTCTCTCTATTCGTTCACTTTTCCCATAGCGGCATTTTTCATTTGCGTTGTGGTTTCGTGGCCGAGGTAGCGCTCTATGAGTTTTTCTATGAAGTAGATAAGAGGGGGGAGCACGTTGGCCATGGCAATCTTATCGGTATAAGTGACCAGGCCTATTGCGAGTACCCGCTGGTAAGACCAGTCTTTGCCGATCTTGAAGGCGATAAAGAGGACGATGAAACTATCTACGAGCTGGGATACCAGCGTGGAGCCTGTTGCCCGCAACCATACATGCTTCTCGCCGGTTACCTTTTTGATCTTGTGGAATATCCACACATCGACGATCTGGCTGACAAGGAAGGCGGTAAGACTACCGACTATGATCCACATACCCTGGCCGAAGATGTTAGTAAATGCCGCCTGCATATCCGGAACCCCGGAGTCTTTCTGGCTGCCTACCCAGAAGGAAGTATCTGCCGGTATCCTTATAGCGAGGTAAAACATGAGAAAGGCGTAGCTGATAAGACCTACGGCAATGTAGGATATTCGTTTTATTGCCTTAGGGCCGAAGTATTCATTCACGATATCTGTCATTACAAACTCGAGCGGCCACAGCAGCACACCACAGGTGAGGGTGAAGGTAAGACCATGCTCGCCCAGCAGGGAAAAAGGATGCGGGGCGAAGCCAAGCACGCGCTCGAGTGAAAACAATTTACCTCCGATGCACTCTGCGATAAGCGCATTGGCAACGAAGAAAGCAGTGAGTATTACAAAGAGCCGTGTAGGCTTATCATTTAGTATTTTGTGTATCATTCGTTTAAAAGTGTGGGTGCGAAAAAAGTGCTAAAGGCAAAGCTATATGATATGCCGAAATGCGTGGCACAAATGTTGTAAAGAGATTTAGCCGAAAGCGCCCTTTTTGGGATAAGTATCTAAAATGCCGCGCGAAATAAATTTATTTAGGTATTTTCACTAATATATTCCCGGGCCAATGCACCAAGTTGTTGACTTTTTTGAAGGGTTATTTGACACATCCCTCTGGCCGCCGCGGTGGCATTGCGGTAAATGGTCCGAATTTCATGGCTGGCTGTACATCATCAGCGATCTCCTTATTTTCTCCGCATACTTTGCAATGCCGGTTATTATTGTGCGGTATATAGCGTCGCGGGCAAACGCCCGGTTTCACAAGATCTATTTCCTGTTTGCTGCGTTTATACTTGCCTGCGGATTTACGCATTTACTGGATGCTGTAACCTTCTGGTACCCGGTGTACCGATTCAATGCGCTGGCGCGGTTCATAACCGGAGTGATCAGCTGGACCACGGTGTATTACCTGATCAAGCTACTGCCTGTGGCGTTCTCCCTGAAAACAGCAGAACAGCTGGAGATGGAAGTGGAGCAGCGGAAACGCGCAGAGGAAGACCTTAAGATAAAGATCAGGCTACTGAACGAGGCACAGGAAATAGCTAAAATGGGGCATTGGGAATGGGATGCTGACAAAAACAGTTTTACGTTCTCTGATAACCTGGCCAGGATATTCGGGCTGGAGCAAACATGCATCTCTTACGACCGGTTCCTGGAGTATGTGCATGGTGAAGACCGGCATAATGTGGATACATTGATAAAGCAAGCGATAACCGGCAAAAAATTCTCCGAGTTCTTTCACCGCATTCATGCACAGGGCGCGGTGAAAACCCTGCTTATCAAAGGGGAAATAGTAACTAATGAAAATGGGCAAGTAATAAAAATAATAGGAACGGGGCAGGATGTAACCGAACAAAAAACACAGAGCAGGAACTGCTTATCAAGTCGGCTGCGCTGGAATCTAAAAACGCCGAGCTGCAGAAATTTGCGTACGTGGCATCTCATGATCTACAGGAGCCGCTACGGAAAATAAGAACTTTCATTTCGCGGCTGCAGGAGCCGGAAAATCTTTCACCGGAAAAGGAAAAGCAATACATGGAAAAAATAGTGAGCGCAGCAATAAGAATGCAAAAGCTCATTGAGGATGTTTTAAGCTTTTCACGCATTTCTTCTGCAGACTCTATGTTCCTGTTTGCCCGCACAAGCCTGGATACTGTTTTGAAATCGGTGCTCGGCGATATGGAAGTAATGATAGAGTCGACACGCGCAAAGATACATGCGACCGACCTGCCGGAAATAGAAGCCAACGATACGCAGATGGGGCAATTGTTTCAGAACATACTGGGCAACGCGATAAAATTCAGAAAGGAGGATACCGACCCTGAAATAAATATAACCGCTCAATTAATAACCGGTGCAGATATAACGGCTCCCGGACACATGAGAGCCCACTACAAATTCACGGGATGGAAGGAGAGCAGAAGATGGGACAATGAGCAGTTTGCGAAGATCACTATATCTGACAACGGCATTGGTTTTGATCAGCAATTTGCAGACCGTATTTTTGAAGCATTCCAACGGCTAAGTGCCACTTATGAAGGGACGGGGATAGGGCTGGCGATATGCAAGAAGATAGTTGAAAACCACAACGGGACCATCACGGTGGAGAGCCGCCCCGACGATGGCACATCATTTGTAATTATACTGCCGGTATCTCAGGCTAATTTCGACAGGGAGATAGAGTAATCAAATCGTATCTTTGCGGAACAAACAAAATTGATCGTTCCGCAACTCCGCTTAAAAAAATGCAGACAAGATTTTTCGAGAAAATGACAGTTGAGTCCAAAAATACGTTGCAACCGAGCACTACCGATCCCAGCCTTATGGGCAAGATCGCGAGCAGTAAGTCTTTTCGTATTGTACTGGCTGATGATGACGATGACGACTATGATTTTTTTGCCGAGGCCATACTGCAGTTTGCACCGCAGGTAAATATCTCCAGGGCGCTGGACGGGGCAGACCTTATTGCTAAATTAGAGCGTGAGCCGGACAATTTACCTGACCTGATCTTTCTTGATCTCAACATGCCTTGCCGCAAAGGTTTTGAATGCCTTAGTGTTCTTAAAAGCATGGACCAATGGAAGCAGATACCTGTGATCATTTACTCCACCTCGGCATTTGCGGACCAGGTAGATACCACCTTCAAAATAGGCGCAAACCTGTACGTGCAAAAACCGGGAGACTACCAGGAAATCAAGAAAACCGTAAAAAATATACTCTCGCTAAGCCTGCCCAAACTGCTGCGCCAACCAACAAAGGAAAATTTCTTACTCCTGGCGAAGTAAAAAGAGTAATACCATTTAAACGCTTAAATCCTGCAATGGAAGTATCTCGTAAAAGGGCCTCTCGCAAAGGCGCAAAGACGCGGCTGAACTTATTTTGTTTTTAAGATCGCGAAGCGTGAGTGAGCATTAATTCGCCGATCCTGGTGTTCAATCGGAAAAGGCATGCCGAAATATTCTGTCGTGACCTTGTTACAGATCTCAAAATAAACACCGAATGCTAGTGCACGATCAAACTCTTATAGCTTGAAGTATGTGCGCTGAAGTAGCCGAGGGCACCACCGGTAAGGTTGGTGAGCGGATTAGCGGGCGTAGCGGAGTTTTGATTGTTGGTTTGTTCCAGTGTGGAGTAATACTGGTATACTCCTGAGTCTATGCATTCGAGGTATACCGCTATGCTATCCCCCGTAGTTATTCCATCACCACCTATAGGTTGATTTATGATCTTCCCATTGATAAGGGCATCATTCCGTACAATAATACTAGCTGATGCTGTATCGTTTTTATACTCCATGAAGTGATAGTAATGATAGTTGACACCCACCAACGGAGGATCTATATATAATGGCACCAGCTGCAGCCGCTTGCCGCCAAAGGCTGACGGTTGTGCATACAAGCTATCCAATGTTACCAACGCAGGCATTGTGGATGAGGCGGTAAAAATATTATTGGCAGCGTTCACATAGAGCTTATAAGTGTGGCCCGGCGTCCCTGCGAGCGTGTGGGTAGTGTAGTTGCCCGGTAATGTTTCTGTAAGCGTATCTATGTCACCGGCTGTTACGTCAGTGATCACAACCGTTGCGCCGTTTACGCCAGGGAATACATTGTCCTGGTTGAAGTTTATGGTACGGGTAATTGTTACGGTGTAAACACCCGGCACGTCTGTGACATTGCCCTGCACCACATAGCGAGGGGATGATGAGTTCAGGTTCACATTGATCACCTTCTTGCAGGCGCTGAATGCAGCTATGAACAATAACAGAATGGCTATATTTAGAATGTTATGCGGTCTCATTTTGCTTAGAATTTAAAGTTGTAGGATATAGAAGGCACAAAGCGGAATAAAGCATATTGCACCGCCTGGGTTTTGTTGGGGTCATTCGGGTCTTGCTGAAAATTAATGATATAGGGATTTTGCCGTCCGTAAGCGTTATACAGGCTATAGACCAGCTCCGATGTATATCGCTTGTGGGGCTTAAGCTGCTTGGTAAAGCTAAGATCCAGGCGGTTGTAATTGGGCATACGATAGCCATCGCGGCTGGTGTAGTAAAACACAGTCTGACCATTGACCTCGTACTTGCCGCTGGGGAACGTAGCAGCACCGCCTGTGTAAAAAACAAAGTCAGATGATACGGTCCATTTCTTGCTCAGCTTGTAAATACCAACAATCGAAAAATCGTGCGTATGATCCTGGCGGGAAGCATACCAGTCGTTGTTGTTCACGCCGAGGATCTGCATCTCAGAACGGGAAAGGGTGTAGGAAATCCAACCAGTAAATCGGCCAGCCTTCTTTTTAAAATACAACTCCAGCCCGTACGATCTGCCGTCACCGTACAGCAGTTTCGAATCAAGAGGTGTGTTGTCAAAAACATTAGCGCCATCGCGGTAGTCTACCTGGTTTTGCATGTACTTAAAATAGGTCTCCGCGCTCAGTTCGTAGTCATCATTTTTAAAGCTGCGAAAATAACCGAGTGTACCCTGGTCTGCTATTTCCGGCTTTATGTTATTGTCGCTGCCTACCCATTTGTCGGTTGGGTTGGTAGTTGTTGAATTGGAGATAAGATGCATGTACTGTGCATTGCGGGCGTATCCCAGTTTGAGCGATGATACCTCATTCAGCGTATAGCTCGCAGACGCGCGGGGCTCAGGCACGAAGTACGTTTGCTCTATCTGTCCTGCGCCGGCATGCAGTGTGTCGCGTACTGTGCCATTCGGGTTCAGGTTGTATAAATTGGCACCACCCATTACAGAGAACGCGCTTACCCTTATCCCATAGTCAACGTTCAGGCGGGAGCTTGCCTTCCAGCTATCACTGATGTATAGGGCATTCTCCAGGCTATGGTTATCGGGCTGTGTAGAATTCGTGATGCCTGTGCCGGTAATGTTGCCGGGCTCTATGGTGTGGTAAACACTACTAAACCCAAAACGAATAGAGTTGGATGGATTTGCAAAATATTCCAGTTCTTCTTTAAGGTTCCAGTCGCGTATTATGGACTGTATGTTTGCCGATATACCACCGGTATTGATCCCGATATTATAGTCGTAGTCGCTGTAGATAAGCGAAGTGTTTGAAAACAGTTTATCGTTAAAAATGTGGTTCCAGCGCAGTGTACCTGTGGCATTGCCGTAGTTAAGTCCGAAGAGGCCGCCGAGGCCGAGATCGTCCTGGCCAAAATAACCGGAAAGATATAGCCTGTCCTTCTTCGACAATTTATAATTCAGCTTGGCATTGAGATCGTAAAAGTAAAGCGAGCTCTTTTTCAAAGTTGTATCATGTGACAGCTTTAGAAAAACGTCGGCATAGGTGCGTCTTGCGGTCACGAGAAAAGATCCTTCATCTTTTTTTATTGGCCCTTCTACTTCGAGCTTTGAGGCTATAAGTCCTATACCGCCGCTGACATGATAGCCCTGGTTATTACCATCGTTCATTTTTACATCCAGCACAGACGAGAGGCGGCCTCCGTACTGTGCCGGGGCAGTGCCTTTATACAGTGTTACATCTTTAATGGCATCCGAGTTGAACGTTGAGAAAAAGCCTAGCAGATGAGAAGGATTGTAAACGACCGCATCGTCCAGCAATATCAGGTTCTGGTCTGCCGCACCGCCGCGCACGTAAAAGCCGCTGTTGCCGTCGCTTACCGATTGCACACCCGGCAATAGCTGTATGGTCTTCAGTACATCTCTTTCTCCGAAAATCACCGGCACGGCATTGATCTCCGAGATGTCGAGCTTCTCCATACCCATCTGAGCTGAGGTGATGTTGTTGACCTTGCTGCGTATCGTGACCACATTCAGTTGTGTTTCTTCCGGCTCCAGGGCCACATCGCCCGCTCTCTTATCCGGTGATACCTGCAGTTCCTGCTCTTTGTAGCCAATATAGCCTACGATCAGCTTATAGGTGCCAGTAGGAAGCGTGAGTGAATAAAAACCATATTCATTGGTAGCTGTGCCAAGGGCGGGTTTATCCGAAACTCTAACCGTAGCGCCAATGAGGGCCTCACCTGTTTTTTTGTCCTTGATGGTGCCGCTGACGCTGAATTTGGTTTGAGCGTTAAGCATACCGGGGAGGAGCAATAAAAATGCTACTATGATCTTTATGGGGCTGTTCATTGTGAATATCTCTTAATCTATTAAATTGATTGTAATGAGCCAGTTAAAACTTTGATTTTTTATTATTGTATGCGGAGGCCGCAAATCTATCGAAGATGCGCTACAATTGTCCCCGGACGGATGCACATAAGACAAGTTTGAGACGGAATTAACAAATAGCATTAAAATTCATAACAGTAACGCTAATTATTAGAACTACCTTACACGATTATCTTTTTCATCGTAAATAAATTTTATGTTACACTTTGTAGAAAACGTAGACCAGATCATCGAAAACATAAGGACGATGGAGCAATACCTGAATTCGGATAATGCTGCGGAGAAGGAATTTGCACGTGATCTCGTGAAAAAAGGACGTTCGATGCTGGTGTACAAAGTGAACGGACAAAACCATTTTGCTCCCGGTCGCTTCCTCGGATTTAAGAAGAACTCTATGTCGGCGCACCTGGAAAATGAGAAAAGAGAGAGCCGCGATACCAGTCATACCATACAATCGCTGATGGGAAAACCATTTTCTCATGATGCCATAGAAAAGGAATTTTCCGCCTATGCCAGCGCATTTAAAGGAAATACCCTTAAAAGCAAACGTAAATACTGGCGTGTGAGAAATGATGAGAATAAGTACCTGGACCTCGGCGTAGCGACAGTTGCGGCCGAAGTTTAACAATTAATACTTATTTGAGGCCCGAAATCGGGTAAACACACCCACTTCTTATCGTCTAATCATCTTAAATTTGCTAAGACCGCATATGCTTCAGGCAGGCGGTTGACGGAGTTAATTATGGCAGAGAAGAAAACGGCAGTTGTAAAAGACGCCAAGAAGAAAGAACCTGTTGCGAAGATCAAAGCAACCAAACACATAGAAGGCATATCGGCACCCGAAGTTGAGCATCATACCAGTAGCGATAGCAGGTTGGCACACCGAAGTGATATCATCTTCATTAAGGGTGCGCGCATGCACAACCTTAAGAACGTAGATGTAGCTATACCGCGAAACAAATTTGTGGTAGTAACCGGAGTGAGTGGCAGCGGTAAATCATCGCTGACCATGGATACACTGTTTGCAGAAGGCCAGCGCCGCTACGCAGAGAGTCTCAGCGCATATGCCCGCCAGTTCCTGATGCGGATGGACAAGCCCGATGTAGACTATATACACGGCATTTGCCCCGCTATAGCTATAGAGCAAAAAGTAACTACCCGCACACCGCGGAGCACTGTGGGCAGCATGACGGAGATCTATGATTATCTGCGGCTGCTGTTCGCACGTGTAGGTAAGACCTACTCGCCGGTGAGCGGCAGGGAGGTGAAGAAGGATACGGTGACCGATGTGGTGGAATTTGTGAAGACGCTGCCGGTGGGTGCAAAGGTGCAATTCATAGTGCCGCTGGTGATGCGTTACAAGCGCACACTGGAAGAGGAGCTGAACATACTGATGCAGAAAGGCTTCAGCAGGATCTATGTGCCGGATGTGGATGAAAAGCCGATACGCATAGAGGATGTACTTGCAGGCACCGTGAGTGTTGGCAAGGCAAAGGCTAACCTGCTGATAGATCGTATAGTTGTGAAGGAACAATTTGATGAAGATGATCTGCATCGGCTTGCAGATAGTATACAGACGGCGTTCTACGAGAGCGAGGGAGAGTGCCTGGTGGAAGTAGACGGCAAAAAAATACATACATTCAATAACCGTTTTGAAGCAGACGGCATCATCTTTGATGAGCCTACGCCCAACCTGTTCTCTTTTAATAATCCTTTTGGTGCGTGCCCTACCTGTGAGGGTTTCGGGCAGGTGCTGGGTATTGATGACGGGCTGGTGATACCGGACCCGAGGCTAAGTGTATATGAAGGGGCAGTAGTTTGCTGGCGGGGAGAGAAGATGCAGGAGTGGCAGAAGGAATTTATGAAAGCAGCTGCCAGGTATGACTTCCCGATACACAAGCCTGTGGGCGACCTCACAGAAGCGGAAAACAAATTACTGTGGGAGGGTAATGATAAGGTGAGCGGCATTCGCGACTTCTTCGCCATGGTAGAGCAAAACCTGTATAAGGTGCAGTACCGTGTGATGCAGGCGCGCTATCGCGGGAGGACGACATGCCCTACCTGCAATGGTACACGCCTGAGGAAAGAGGCGATGTATGTGAAGGTGAACGGTGCGACGATAGCGGACCTTATGTTCCGCCCGGCAGATGAGCTCTTTGAGTGGCTGCAAAAAATAAAACTTAACGAGAACGATACGGCTATTGCCAAAAGGATAATGACAGAGGTGAACCAGCGCATGAAGACACTGCTGGATGTGGGCCTTGGGTA
>CAINOM010000004.1 GCA_903851455.1 uncultured Bacteroidota bacterium
ATGGCTACGACCTTAGCGGCACCCAGTTGTATGTCGTCATGGGTTATTTCTTTTTTCTTGCTCGGATCCGGCGGCACATCAGAAAGATTGCCGTTCTCATCTACATAAGCAAGCATATCCTCAAGGCCTTTGCCCTTGTGGCTGTTCGCTTTGCGCTCCTCTTTTTTGTGCGCCTTCTCCTGCTTGTTTTTCGCTTTTTGTTTTTCCTTGTCCTTTTTACCCTGGGTTTCCTGCCACATATTTTTCTGCTTACTTTTGTTTGGTTACTTACTAAAGGTCGGCATTTTTCAAACGCCATCCTATTTTTAATAAAAAACTATTCCATTAAATTTTGGTTACGTATTTAATACTACTTTTGAAAAAATACCATATTATGAGATCACATACATTACTAATATCAGCCGCCGGAGCGGCTCTTTTTTTCGCCTCATGCGGAAGCGGAGATACCAATAAAGACAAAGCAGCCACGGCCGACAGCGTAGTTGCTGTTCATCTTTCGCCTGTGGCACTTGCCGCAGTCACCCCTTCGCCTGAATTCCCCGGGGCAGCGCTGAATATAGCATCGGTAAAAGCCGAGAAAGTTGGGCAGGACTCTGCGAAGGTTTCTTTTGAATTTGGCGTTAAAAACTACGAACTTAAAATGCAAACTGCTGACAAAGGCAGTAAAATGTGCAACAACTCGGATAAGGGCCAGCACATCCATTTTATCCTCGACAATGGCCCATATAAGGCCCTTTACGAGCCTAAGAACGAAGTGACCTTGCCAAACGACGGCAAGGAGCACTACCTGGTGGCATTTCTCTCCCGTTCGTATCACGAGTCTATTAAGACCAAGGGAGCTGCAGTAGTTTACCATTTTAAGATAGACGAAAAAGGTGCCCTCAAAAAACTGGATGACCCTAAAGCACCGATGCTGTTCTATAGCCGCCCCAAGGGGGATTATATGGGCAAGGACGTAGCAAATGTGCTGCTCGATTTCTATGTATGGAATTGCAGTCTCGCACCTGACGGCTACAAAGTAAAGGCTGAGATCAGCAACGAAACGATACCTGCCCAGCAACTTACCACAACGATCGACAAATGGGAGCCACACTTCATACAGAACCTGGGCCTCGGTAAGTGTAAAGTATCATTATCCCTTATAGACAAGGATGGTAAAGCCGCAGATGGGCCTATGACAACAGCCTCAAGGGAATTTAACCTGGCCGCAGGTGATGTAAGCGCTACAGCGCCTAAGGCAGATACCGTCAAGAAATGATCCGGGAAAATTCCTAATGCCAGTAAACGTAAAAAGTAGCTGGTAAAAAATAATTACGTAAAAAGCTAAAACCCATCCTGATTACTATCGGGATGGGTTTTATATTTGTCCTTTGAAATGATATGAAGAAGCTCTCTAAAGAAAACCTCTATAAGTCTATATTAATGATCTTGCTTGCGGTAATATGCCTCGCAGGTGCGGTGTTTGTGCTCTTCTACTGGCACGAATAACCTTATTCTTTGTCCTTTTCCTTGGTCTCTTTCTCTTTAGGTTCATCCACGGCCTTTTCAGCAGATGGACGCTCGTCCCTTGCTATGAATTTCTTCCTTCCGCCATTAGGAGAATTGCCGATGTTGAGCCGGCCTACTACGTAGTAAGACGGGCCGCTCCAGCCATTATGGGTTGTCTCATCGGTCTGCCAGTCCATACCGAAGCCTTCGGAAAGCGCCACTTTTGAATTACTTCCGCCTATCTGCGTCTGTAGTATGTTCACAGAGCCGCCAAGCTCATTATGCCACCTGTTGTTTACCCAGCCATCTGTAGCTACAAACGGCATCACAAACAAACGGCCCCATATCTCCCGGAATGTCCTGCGCGAACTGGTAGTCCCGGCAACGGCCTGGTCTATCTTATCGGTCATGGCTACACAGCTGTACAGCGACCTCAAAAAGATGGGTGTACTAAGGCTGAAACGGATATCGTTCACCCGGTCGTTAATGTTAGCCCCTACCCTGCCCGCAAGGTCGTTCATGCTGTAAACATTATACTGTGAGTTCAATGGTTGCGAAGGACCGTTCTGGAAGTCGGCAAAAGGGGCTTTGTAGCCGCGTTGCAGTGTTCCGGTCAATGCCACCACACTCCACGGAGCGTAGTACATGTTGTAATCTACCTTAAGGCCGTAGTTGATGAACTTGTCAAAGTCAAGTATTGAAGCGCTGTTGTAGTTACCCAGCGACTGATCTGAAATAGACTTGTGCGTTGTGTCGTAATAAGTGATAAAGCTCTTGGTGAAAAACAAACCAACATACAGTTCGCGGTCCAAAGCGCCCATGAAATCACGTTTTCCGGTGCGCAGTTCGTCCCAGTTGTTGAAGTTGGTGATCATATGAAACGCATGACCTACGCCGAGTGTAACCGATGGCTGGTTGGCCTGGGTAAAAAATTTATTAAGGTCAGAGTTAAAATCGTTGATACCGAGGGTGAAAATAACAGCCTTTGAGTGAGACGCATAAGGGCCATTACCATCAAGGAAAACATTCTCCGTACTGTCGTAAAACAGACCTATGGTCATGCTGGCATAGTCGC
>CAINOM010000005.1 GCA_903851455.1 uncultured Bacteroidota bacterium
GCAGCAACTGAGGCTCCTGCAGCACCAGCCGCTGAAGAAAGCACTGAAGAAGCAAGCGCTTAATATTTTACCATGTCGTGGTTCGACCTCGCTCACCATGACATTTAGTGAATACTTTTAGAAATGGCTCCCGGTATTCCGGGAGCTTTTTTTTGTGCCCCGACCCGTAACCAGCCTGCACTGAAAGGAGCCGCCCGCCCCCTCAGATACTTTTAAAACACAGCATAGACTGCATAGATCATTCTGCAACGGCCGAGTTGCCGACAATTTTTCACTATAGTTGCGAGAATCAAGCTGAAATATCAAGGTGGCCGCGAGTGGAGCAGTCCATACGGCCATAGGAAGCCGGGATGCATTTGGCCTGTTTTCTACCGAATATTCGGGACGCCCAAGGGTTTCTATTAATTTACATTTGCCGGTCATCCATCACCAGTAAAATAAATACATGAACATGAGCGTAGAAAATTACATCAAAAAAAATGGCACCGCGTCTGAGCTCCCGCGAAGGAATCGCGTTATCGGGCTTCTACTTTGTTTGCTCCTAGTGCTGGCTGGCCAGAGCAGCAAGGCGCAGGTGTACTACCACGTGACCAATTTTTCGGGTACCACGAATTATGCGGGTATCAATGTGGGGGTTACTACCAGCGGTTCTGCTGGTTTCGCGCCATTTTATCCCTGCGGAAGCATACAGTCAACACCGTACTATTTTAACTCCGGTGCCGGAACATTTACCTATACTTTTTCGCAAGCGGTGGGCTCTGTGAAGGTGGCGGTAAATTTTGCGTCGAGCGGTGATGCCGGGCAGATTCATTTTATAGTAAATGGTTCACCCTATACACTTACCAGTGCCAACATGTTGGGCGGTGTCAGCCCGAATTGCGGAGACAATACGCTTGCTACGCTGTCTGGCGGTGACCTGGTGAATACGGGTGACTATGCAGGCACGCCCAACCAGGTGCTGGTTTTTGCCGGGCCTATCACCAGCATCACGGTAGCCAATGTGCCGGTGGCTACAAATGCCTGTGACTTCGGGGTTTATTTCACGCCGATGTCGCTCTATAAAATATCTAATTTCTCCGGTACTACTACCGTGGGAACTGAGACAGTAACCGTTACCACCAGCGGTTCTGCGGGTTTTGCGCCATTCTATCCATGTGGCAATGATCCTTCGGCGCCTTATTATTTTGGTAGTGGTACCGGGCAGTTCAATTTTGCTTTCAGCTCACCAGTTACCGGTGTAGATATACCCGTAAACTTTGCGTCATCAGGTGGTGCCGGGCAGGAGCATTTTAGTGTGAATGGCTCAGGCGTAACATTGACATCAGCTAATTTAGCAGGAGGTGTTTTTCCTAATTGCGGTGATAATACGCTTGCTACTATATCCGGCGGAGATCTTGTAAACACGGGCGATTATGCAGGCACACCCAATGAGCATGTTTCGCTGACGGGTTCTATAAACAGCGTCACTGTTCAAAACCTGCCATCGGGTGGGAATGCTGCGGATTTTGGATTTTTCTTTAATGGAAACGCCTCTGCCCTGAGCATGGTAAACAGTGCGCAATCGTGGACCAGCAGCATGAATGCAACAGTATCACTCAATTCTCTGTTATCTGTAAATGATGCTAACTCCAACCTCACCCTGACCTGGTCTGTAGTTGTTGCACCTGCTCATGGTTCCCTGACCGGTTTCCCGTATTCCGGTAGTGCGACCGGCGGTGCTGTAACTCCGTCCGGCCTGAACTATGTGCCTACAACGTCTTATACCGGGAATGATGCCTTTACGATACAGGTGACCGATGGCGTAAATATAGTTACCACCACTGTATTCATCGCGGTATATCCTCCAACGCCGGCACCGGGTTATTACAAAGTGACCAATTTTTCCGGCGCGACAAATTACGGTGGTGTGAACGTAACCGTGGCCACCAGCGGGTCTGCAGGGTTCGCTCCTTTCTATCCTTGCGGCCCTATATTTTCAACACCGTATTATTTTGGCAGCGGCACCGGATCCTTTACTTATACTTTTTCACAAGCGGTGGGATCTGTTATGGTGCCGGTGAATTTTGCATCCAGCGGCACTGCCGGCCAGGCACATTTTACCGTGAATGGTTCGTCTTATACATTGACCAGCGCGAACATGGCTGGCGGTGTTAGCCCTAACTGTGGTGACAATACCCTTGCCACATTATCAGGCGGCGATCTTATCAATACGGGTGACTTTGCGGGGACTCCCAACCAACTGCTTGTTTTTGCAGGGCCCATTACCAGCATCACTGTATCGAATGTACCAGTAAGCACAAACGCCCTTGACTTTGGAGTTTATTTCGCGCCTATGTCGATGAATAAGGTATCTAATTTCTCAGGAACGACAACAATAGGAACAGAAACCGTGACAGTTACCGCCAGTGGTTCTGCCGGCTTTGCGCCATTTTATCCGTGTGGTTACTCATCATCGGCACCTTATTATTTCGGATCAGGCCAGGGGCAGTTCGATTTTTCTTTCAGCTCGCCGGTTAACGGCGTAGACATACCCATGAACTTTGCTTCATCGGGCTCAGCAGGGCAGGAACATTTTAGTATGAATGGTTCGGGTGTTGCTTTAGGGTATGCGAATCTGACGGGTGGTGTTACACCTAACTGCGGCGATAATACCCTTGCCAGTGTGTCAAACGGCGACCTTGTCAATCCTACGGATTATGCGGGCACGCCCAACGAGCATGTTTCACTGACAGGATCCATAAACAGTATCAGTGTGCAGAATGTAGCCGGATCAGCCAATGCTTCAGACTTTGGTTTCTTCTTTGCCGGCAACTCAACGGTGTTAAGCTTCACTGGCAGTCCGCAGTCGTGGGCTACCTGCCGGAATGCAACAGCTTTGCTTAATTCGCTGCTTGCGGCCACTGATCTCAATACTAACCTGACATTGACGTGGTCAGTGGTCGTGGGCCCGGCACATGGCACACTGGGCGGTTTCCCTTATTCGGGTACTGCGACCGGTAGTTCTGTGTTACCGTCAGGGCTGACGTATACACCTACGACAAGTTACACAGGAAGCGATGCGATCACTGTAAAGGTGACCGATGGCGTAAATGTGGTAACCGCGAACATCAATATTACTGTAGTGGCAGCACCGGCAAGTATAAGCGGTACTTTCGCTGTATGCCAGGGATCTACGACCACACTCACAGATGCAACAGGAAGTGGTACCTGGAGCAGCAGC
>CAINOM010000006.1 GCA_903851455.1 uncultured Bacteroidota bacterium
AGATCGTTGATTCAGCCTATTGGTATTATCCATCTGCTACCGACACTGCGAGCGATACGCTCACAAACGATGTTTTTTCCATGAGCAGCGGAATAAGCGGTACGAGCGTAGATATTATTATTCCCGCCACGAACGATACCTTTAAGATAACCAACATAGCGCTGGGCGGAGACATCTCTGAGCAGCAGAGCTGCAACGAAGGCTCTCCCACTCCGGGCTTTTGCAGCGGGCTGCCGTACCTGCGGTCTTATACTATCAATGGTAAGCAGATAACGGTACCGGCAAATGGCAATCGTGGAGATACAACAGGGTATTTCTATATTACCAGGTAATTCCGGTTGAACGAGGAGCCCAGCTATCACGAAAGACAGCCATAAAACACACGTAGCGTATAATTTCGAATAAAGCCGCCAGAATAGCGGAAACCAATAGCCCTGCTCCAAAGGACAGGGCTATTGGAAAGTGGTTTACGATTCTAAACGGGACGACCCACGGATGCGTTAGTTTATGGCTACTATTCTACCACAAATTTTTCCACGCTCCTGGCAATGCCGCCCTTTTGCCAAATGGCAAAGTAGCTGCCGGCAGGTATGCGCTGTAAATCGACCGCGGTACTTTTAGTAACTACCGGTGTTCGCCCAATTATCTTCCCTGTGATATCCTCTATAAGAATATTCCCTACTGCTTCAGGAGTCTGGACGAAAATGTTACTCGTAGCAGGATTGGGATAAAGTGAAATTGTCGTTTTCGCACCCACATTAGCGGCTTCCAACACACCGTGGTATTGATATGCCCCGATATCGATCGCGCCGCCAGTAAGCCTGCCGTTACCCGCAATATCGGTCGAGTCGGGATAGGCATTCGTGGTATCGCCGGCATGAATGCAGGCAGAAGAAGGCAACAGGTAAAAATTAGCCGTGAGGGCATTTTCGGTATAATCGCTCGTCAAGGTAGGAGCAACCAGGCCTGCAGTATCACCCACCACATTGAAGGTATCGCTGTTGAGGCGTGCATAGATATATGCATACGGAAGTTCACCGCTCAATGACACATCGAACCAGTTGTGGTTGATCTCCATAGCGCCCTCGTTGTTCAGGTAAAAGTTGCCATAGTTGCCATAAATGATGTTGTTTTTGATCATAAGCTTGGGGCTCTGACCAGACAGATATTCGAGGTAGATCGAATTGCCCCAGCCCGAAAAATTATTGACGATGTCGTTATTAACAATCTTTACGTTTACCCCATAATCGTAGATAGCCGCGCCATAGGTACCGGTATTGTTGTTGGCAATAACGTTGTTGCGCACGAAGTTGTGGTAGACAACGCTGTCGTTGTAGGTCTCATTAAAGAACCTGATGGCGGCGCCACCATCTGCCACCGGGCAGAACCCGCCACTCCACATGTAGCCACATCTGTTGTTGCAGATAAAGTTTCCGTTAACGTCAACAGAACTATAGTAGGACGAGATCATCGCATCCAGGTACGCCGAATTCTGATGAACTATATTTTTATCGAATAACCCATAGCTGAAGACAAAGTCGATGGGCGAACAATCATTTACTGTATCTATCTGATCGTTCTGCTCAATGGTATTGTTGGCAACGAGTGCGCTGTCCTGAATAACATACAGCACCCTTGAAGATATGTTGTTGTGAAAATTATTGTTGAATATATTAGCCCAGTGGCAACCCTGCACATATGCCAGTGCGCCGGGAAGCTGTTGTCTGGGCGTATAAGTCGAGTCCCAACCATCTTTCATTGCGATGTCGTTGTAAAACTCACAGCCACTTATCTCTGCTTTAAGCGTAATGATGGGACCGAGGTAAAAAGGAGGATCATTGCTGATCATCACAACGCCACCAGTGCCCAGGGATTTGTCGTGATAAAATTTGCAGTTCCGGATGGCGATATCGCGGAACGAGCAGAAATGAGCCAATGTTGCCGCATAGAAAATAGCCTTCATATCATATACGTGGCAATACTCGAATGACGAGCTATCGGCTATGGGGGAGTTGTAGCTAAGGAAGTGAACGCCTCGCCAGCCACCCGTTTCTACTGTATCTATACTCCAGCCGGTGGTATCCTGAGCATGGAAATAAATAGGTTTAACGGCAGTGCCTTTTGCGCATAGCGTACCCGCAACGTCAATGCCATATGCGCCCTGGAAAATAACCGACACACCGGGCTCTATGACCAGGGTGGTCGCTGAATCGACACGTATATTATTGAAGATCAGGTAGGGGGAACCGGCAATATCCCACGTTCCGGAGACAGACGCCGTTGTGATGTTTGTTGATGCAAATGAGCTGCCGAACACCAGGCACGTAAAAATGGTAATGAGTAGTTTTTTATTCATATAGGACAATTAAAGAAGGTAATTTTAACTTAAAGACCATTATAAGACTGATTTGGTTGGGTTTTTGCGGAACATTAATACAGGAAAGCGTGCTCGAATTCAAGAAAAAAAAAAACTAAAATACAATATGCGGAAGGCGCAATCGTTATGGTTTTATAAAAACCGTATTCGTTTTAAAAAATATACTCCTTTTGATCAAATCAACGACTCTTGTCTTTGGGACACTACTGGTACTGGCACCTGTGCGCCGGCTAAATGCTCAAACACAAAAAGGTATGTTCGAATTTGCTGCGGGCTTTGGCCTTATCTCGGCTTACCAAATAAATGTAGCCCTTGGCGGAGACCGGCAACCGGTGCTGATAGACCGTGCTTACCCGATTCTGGGGGCTAGCGGCAAGTATTTCTTCAGCAAACGACTGGCACTAGGGCTTGACATTAACGTACAGCACATAACCGGCGCGAGCAATGGAGACTGGGTGATAAGAACGAACGGCACTGCATTTTCGTATAAAATGACGAATGTAAACATCGCACCTGAAATCACCTTCCTGTATGTAAACAAACGGTATTTCAGGTTTTATACGTTTGCAGGCGTGGCCTATGTGCATTCTTTTACTACTTATTACAACAACGGTGCGAACCACTATATTGTTTACCCCAACAATGTCAGTTTCCAGTATACGCCGATCGGGATAAGGGTAGGCGGCGACTTTGCATTCTATGTAGAGATGGGCATAGGCTATAAAGGTTTGCTGAACGGTGGATTTGCATATACCATTGGTAAGAAAAAGGCTGAATTGTAACGGCAGGGATCAAATGTAGGATGCGCAAATTATCAATAGGTCACTCTGCGAAAGTTAATCACAAACGACATGTAACAAGCTGTGAGCAGCAAGGTTATCAACCACAAACTACCTTCAAACAGCACCAGGCAAAATGGTTCGTTCATTACATTATAAGGCAAGTAGAATTCAAACCAGGGAATCATTAGTCCCCAATGAACGAAACCAAAGACGAGGCCGCGGCTCGACCAGTTGCCGGTCATCTTTGAATTGAAGATCAGAAAGACGGCGGCGGCAAATAGCCCGCATACAAAAAAGCCTTTCCACACAATACGGCCATCGGCTGCCATTCGCGGGAGGGGCTCGTACTCCATGAATGACTTCAGAAACTTACTGCTTTGCATTGACGGATCAGCGAGTATCTGCTGCGCTCCCGAATAAATGAACAGCAGCCGCATGAAACAACACCACACCACGCCGGTGGTGGCAAAAAGGATAACAAGCCGGAGCCATTTGTTCATACCATGTGCAACTTAGTGGATCAACCTAGACAAGTCATCACCCTTTTTGCGGGATTTACTTTTTTGCGCCTTTACCAATAAAGCCAAGGTGTGTATGGCCGAATGAGTCGGGATATTTAAGGCCGTAGCCCATAATGCGATCGAAAGAAGAATGAGCCCAGAGCAGTAAGCCGGCGAATAGAGCCACGGGTAAATGAAAGATGAGGCCGGCAAGTACAAGTGCACCTGCTGCAGCTTTGTGATGGGCGAGATTGTAAAGCACTGCCCCTACCCTGCTGTTGATGAGGTAACCCACCATGCTGAGATCGGGCGCCAGAAAAAGGAATGGCCACAGCCACCAGGCAAAGTGGATGGGTTGCGAATAAAGTGCCCAAATGGCTATGGCCAGCTGCATGGCCTGTTCTGCTTTTAAAAGATTTTTCATAACGTTGATTTTATGAAGCAAAGCTCGGACAGTGAGGACCTGCGGGACGTTAACTTAAGATAAGAAATCGGGGGATCACTTTTTGAGCAGGCGCGCGCGGATGCGGCTAAGGCTTACCGGTGTGATACCGAGGTAGCTGGAAACATAATGCTGCGGAATGCGCTCGATGATCTTTTGCTTATTTCCATCGAGCAGGTCAAGGTATCGCTCCTCAGGGCTGAGCATGAGCAGACCAACCATGCGCTGCTCCAGGCCTATGGCCAGGTATTCGGCGATGAGCCGCCCGAAACGCTCCCAGGTATGAGAGACATCGTAAAGTTTCTGAAGATCTTTGTAGTGAAACACAATAAGACGGCAGTCGGTCATGGCCTCGATAGTGAGCTCTGAAGGTGTATTGGTGATGGCGCTGAGATAAGAACTCACAAAGTGACCCTCAAAATAGAAATAGGTGGTCTTTTCTTCGCCATCGCGGGTATAGTAGTGGCGCATATTGCCGTCTAGCAGAAAACCCACCTCCTGCTCCACCTTACCTTCTGTGATAAAATGCGATTGCTTAGGCAGTTTCTTTTCGCGCAGGCTGGGCTCCAGCAATTGCCAGTCCGCATCGTTCAGTTTTATAAAACGGCTGATGGCATTACGGAGGGGTAAAAATACCGGATCGGGCATAGTACTAAAATAGCTAATTTCGATCTTAAACTAAGCTTATTGGAACAGAAGTTATTTATGGTAGTGACGGGATGCAGGCCCAAAGACCGCAATATAGAACAGCACGATGTTTTCTTTGGTATCGGCACCTGCTTAGAGGATCTTATACCAGCGATCAAGGCATCGTGGAGTAATGGTACAGTACACATAGACTCATGGAGAGAGGTATGTTTTATAAATGGATACAAGGTACTGGTAAAGCCCAGGGTAGAGGCTCCAGATACCGCCGATCCGGCACGTAAACTTTACTTCATAAACCTTGGCGGCTACAAACCGGAAGACCTGGAGGAGTACCACTACAAAATAATAGTGGCAGCCGCGGACAAGGGCGAAGCGGTGAGGATATCCAAGCAAACGGCGTTTTACAAACATACGGGCTTCAGGGGCGCAACATCGCATATAGACGACAAGTATGGCATTGATGTAGATGACACCTATGAGATCACAGACCTGCTATCTGAGCAGGATAAAGCCGCCTACTGCATTCAACTGGTGCCGGAGGATGGTGTGGATGAGCTGCATGTGGGATATTTGAAGCTTTGATCAGGATTTTAGGATCGGGGGATTATCCGAATTTTATCTTTGGCGCATGATAATATATATTGTTTTGTATCTTCATAAACAATACCTTAAATAGTATTCAAATGAAATACACCCTTCTTTTTCTGGCCCTGTTGCTAGGCAATGCGCCGATTTGTTTTTGCCAGACTGCAAAAGTTATTCAAAATGACCTTTATGCACCAACTAAATCTGAAGAAGCCAGAGTTTGTTATAACAAAGGCTCAGATTATTTTGAACAGCAGAATTATCCAAAGGCAATTCAGAGCTTTGAGCAAGCGATATCAATAGACAATAACTACATAGATGCCTATGACAATCTTGGACTGGCTTTCAGGCATGCCGACAATCTTGACAGTGCTGAGTATTATTACCTGGCATCGATCAGGAAGTATCCTAAAGGATCAGTTGCTTTGAGAAACATGGGAGTAATTGAAGTAATGAAGAAAAACTATGATAAAGCAAAAGATTACTACGATCGGGCGATCGCAATAAATCCAAAAGACGCCGAAGCCTATTATGGTTTGACACGACTTTATTCATTATCCAACAATATTCCGGAAGCACTGAAAAATGGCCTTTTAACTGAGCAATATTATAAGGAAACAAACGATCCAAATATCGGGGATTGCTATGTGATGCTTGCGATGCTGTACCTAATGCAGCATGACAAATCTAATTCGCAAAAATATTTAAGGCTAGCTCAAAATACAGGAATGAAAATTGATCAAAAATATATTGATATGATCAACCAATAATCGGGTTACCTAAACCGTGAGGAATATATCTGCTTCCAATGACGCATTAATATGCAACAATACCGGATAAAGACCGCGCAGTGGCATATTGTTGTGATGCAGGAGTAAGTTGAGATTGAGGAGTTCACTGCGAAAAAAAAAAATTATGAACCCACGCTGTTTCTCATTTGGTAACCTGGCGCATTACGCCATGATCATTTTATCCGGCATTGCCGCTGCGGTTGTCTTGTTTTCCTGCGGCAAGTGCAGCTGTGTGGATCAAAGCCTGGTCGGTATCGATTTAATTAATTTCGACAGTTCAACTACACAATCTGCGACAGTCAACGAGTATAAGAAGGATGGCACATTTTCTTCGCTTGTAAATACATCGGCAAGCATTCGAATCCACAACTGGAGCAGTGTGGGTGAGCTACCATATGCCTTCGACTATTGTTATGATTATATTGTAACCATATATCCTGCGGGTCGGGTCTATAAGTTTAAGGGGTTGGGGCATGGTAGTGATAGTAAATCTAATGCTTTGAACATGGGCGGAGAATGTGAGCGCTGCGGGAACAGCATATCTTATACCTTGAATGACTCCGTTCATAATATTGCAGAAATGTCATATGGGCATAGCAACGGCGGTGGTGACTATTTTTTCCAGGTCTTTTATTAGGATAATTCGCCATATCTTGTTCATATTTAACAAAAAACCGCTTCAATAATTCCCAAATAATCTCCCTACCTTTGCACCCATTTTTAAGCTGGGATAGACCTGTTTTTATATTAAATATCCGGCCCAGTCAGCTTAATTCTTAGCCTGAAACCAATGTCTAAATACAACGAATATAAGGGACTGAACATGCCATCCATCGAGCAGGAATACCTGGCTAAGTGGAAGGCGGAACATACGTTTGGAGAAAGCGTAAAGCTGCGCGATGGTGCGGAGCATTTTGTGTTTTATGAAGGTCCGCCGAGCGCGAACGGTATGCCGGGCATTCACCACGTCATCAGCCGTACGCTCAAGGACCTGGTGTGCCGGTACAAAACCATGCAGGGTTACCAGGTAAACCGGAAGGCCGGTTGGGATACCCATGGCCTGCCGATAGAGCTGTTTGTAGAGAAGGAACTGGGCATCACCAAGGAGGACATAGGCAAGAAGATAAGTGTAGAAGATTATAATAAGAAGTGCCGCGAGGTGGTGATGCGGTATAAGGACA
>CAINOM010000007.1 GCA_903851455.1 uncultured Bacteroidota bacterium
AGGCTTTGGCGCAGGCTTAGGTATCGGTTTGGGTTCGGGCTTCGGCTCTGGTTTCGGAGGTTCCGGTGCAGGAATAGGTTTGGGTTCAGGAACAGGTAGCGGTTCCGACTTCGGAGGTTCGGGTATGGGAACTGGCTTAGGCTCAGGAACAGGTAAAGGCTCTGGTTTCTGAGGAGCGGGAGCGGGAACAGGGTTTGGCTCAGGAACGGGAACCGGCAAAGGCTCGGGCTTCGGAGGCTCGGGTACGGGAACTGGCTTAGGCTCAGGAACAGGAACCGGTAAGGGTTCCGGCTTCGGAGGCTCTGGCACCGGACCTGGTTTTGGCGAAGGAACGGGAACCGGTATAGGTTCTCGCTTTGGAGGTTCGGGTACCGGATCTTGTATCTGAGCGGGTGCCGGCGCAGGTATAGGTGTCAGTTCAACTTTAGGTTCTGGTGGCGCGGCCTGCTTTTGCGCATTGGTCTGCAATAGGCCGTCCAGTTTGGCACGCATCTGCTTTGAGTGCGCTACCAGCTGGTTGTATTCCTCTACCATTTTCTGCATGTCCTCGCCGGCTACTCCGGCAGGGGGCGCAGTCAGAGGATCCAGCGGTGTACCTAATTTAGCACTAAAGTCAGTGGCACTTTCCGGCTTGACAGGTTTTTCTACCGCAGGAGCTATTACCTCTTTCGGTGTACTTTCTCCCGGCGCGGGCTTTACGTCCCTATAGCCGGTAAACTCTTCCCAGTTAATGGTTTCTATTGCTGCTTTTTTGGCAACGTAGTGTGCTATTTTGCTGCTGAAAGTAAAATAAAGTGTTTCCGCCTGCTTGTAGCTCCTGAGCGCTTCGTCAAAAAAGCGAATGACCTGGGCCGCGGCATCGTCAACATTTGCGTGAATGAAGTATTTCTTTCCGTGAGTTACCTTGGTGCTGAAATATGGGGTATTTTCTATTGTTTTCGCCCTGTATTTCACCGACTGAAACAGCGCAGGCTCCCTTACTATAAGGTTTACGGCCTGCTTCACCTGTATGGTATTGTTGTGCAGATTTTGCGGATTGTTGCTCACATCGTCGTGCAGTTCCCTGAGCAATTTGTAAATAGTCGTGGGATCAACGAACACCTGCTGCAATACTATAGCCGTTCCTATAAAGGTGCCGTTACGGTTAGCGTTCATTTCACGGGCGTGCGAGTACAAACAAAAAGCGATCGAGTAGATGCCGTTTACATACTCCCGTTTAACGCTAAAAAGCTCACTGCCCGGAAAAAGAGCGATCTCTTCATTGTCCAGGTCCAGACTCTGATTGAACTCAATGTCATGATTGAAGGCTTGCTGAAAACCATGAGGTTGACCGAAAGTCCCAAATACACCAAGTCCGAGCAGGTTATTCATTTTTGATTCTGTTTAGTTTCTAAAAGTATAGTGACTTTTTGATTTTTGCAACAAGTATCACAATAACAACTATAAAGAACCTTTCTTGGCCCCTACTCATAAACCAGCTTTGCGGTATATCGCAGCCCGCCGATCTCCATCCGCACGAAATAAACCCCTGTCGCGTGCTTCAATGTAGGGAAGGTGGTTGTGTTGTTCCATTGCGTGGCCGTGGCAACCGCCTCGTAATTACTCCTTCCAGACGCGTCAAAGATAGTTATATGCATGTCCGTTCCGGCATCTGCATGCCACTGAATGGTGAGATTACCGTCATGGTTCGGGTTGGGGAAGATGTTCACAATTGAATTACCGTTATCCCATTCTATTGTACGAATTGGCAATACGATCGAAGTACCGTTCTTCAGCACGGACGTTAGCCGATAGTGCACCGGGGCGCCATTCTGAATGGGCATTGAAGGCCGGTCAGTGAAATCGTATTGCTGACCGTAATGGTTCAGCGCAGCTACATTATCGATAATGTTGTAGGAATTACTTTCCACGGCGCGCTCCAATACGTAATGATCCGCCATGCCGTCTATGTAAGACGTCCAGTTTACGAGCGCCACCCTATCCCCTATTGATTGTGCGTTGAAGACTACAAGGTTATTTGCAGAATCCGAATAATCAACTTTGCGTACAGGCGAGGTATAAACGGTAGCATTCCCGGTCAGGGTCCACTGCAGGCGATAGAAGAAGACAGTTGATGAGGAAATATTCACGGCATCATTGTATGAATATTGACCGGGAACGCTATGACCTGCGGCAGTGTCTAAAATTGTCGTAAAATTAATACTGTCCGTAGACCGCTGGAGCATGTATGTGTTCACTGCCGTGTCTATAAGCGAATACCAATAGGTGGTTACCTGCTGGCCGCTCTTAAACGCCAAAAAGTTTAAGTAATCGACTCCCGCGGGAACTGTGCCAGTAGGCCCGCCATCATTGAACCAGTATTCCGAAAATGGCTTCGACGTAATTTGAGCATAGTATCCACGGTCATATGGCACCCACTTCACAGTGCTGCATGGATAATAGGTAAACACACCTCCTGTATCATCTGCCAGCGAACCATTTTCGGTTGCGCGGTTGTTGTAGTTATCATACTGGGTTATCCCGAGGCGGTAGGCGTCATTAATGCGTGTGCAGGATGGGCAGGTTGTATCGTTGAGAACGGTGACAACGTCGCTATCCAAAAGATACAAACGCAGGCCTACACTGTCTGCAGCACTATGCGGCGCTTTGATAGTATAGCTGCGCGGGAACGTATATTGGGTAGCACCGGGATTGCTCACTGTATCGTGCAGGTATAAGGTTGCAACAGCACCGCTTATGCTTTGGTTACTTGGCTGCACCGAAGCCAGCAATTGATTCAGGGCAACATAATTTGTCCACTGATTACCGCTTAAATCATTGGAAACAGCATCTGCACCCGTAGCGGGCAGAATGGGATAAGCGAGGTCATAAATATGAATATCGTCTACTGCCAGGCCTTCAAAAGTAACACCCGGGTCAGCATTTAGTACAAAACGAAAATGGATGGTCTCGCCCGTTGGCGGCTGAGGTAGCGGAATAGAGGCCACATGCCAGCGCGTAAAGCCTTCCGTATTCCAAATATCGAATGTTGGATCGTACCAGTTAGTCCCCTGGCCGCATGCTCCCAGCTTCGACCATAGTGTACCATCGAAAGAATACTCTATGTAACCGGCATCGCAAAGCGTGCCACCGCAATTCTCAATATCGGAAGCCAAACTGAAGCTGAGCATAGGGTGCGACAATTGTGATATATCAAAGCAGGGTGAATACAGGTATGACTTTTCAAGGTTGTTGTAATTGCCGGTAAGATTGGTCTTCCATACCCTGGTGCCGCTTGCAGCTCTGTTTATTTTGGGTGATGCCGGAATGCCATACTGCCACGAATTCTTGATGCCCGAACTGAAGTATCCGCCATCGCCGGCTTCGAAATTCTCCAGGTATGGATAAGCGGTGATCACATTACTGTTTCGGAAACTATAGTTGAGAATACTATCATTTGGGTTGTAGCTATCTCCCGCTTCACGGAGCCATACATTGAGGGTATGACTGGAGCCTGGTGCAACATCCATCGGCTGCGAGAACGTAAAGTTAACTGTGTCTTTAGCTGGTATTACATTTATGGTGCCGGAATAGACGGTACCGCCATCCATATTGTAGAACAGCGCCACATTATGCAGGGTATAATTAACTCCGTTGCTCACCTGTACAGTGAGCAATGCCGGCGAGGCAAGACCGCAATTGTTCGGCAGCGGAGATACAATGCCCACCAGTCCTACGTCGTTAGAAACAGTGTACATCCTGAAATTGTCGAACGTCATGCCATTGCCGTAATCGGGAAGGCCTATTAGTGATGTATCGTTCTGCCCGAATGACACCTGTGTGCTGGTGGAGAAATTCTGACCACCACGACGAACCGCATCAGTCAGAGAGAGTGATTGTACATGCGTGAGCGCGCCGGGGTAAACGGAAAGGTCATAATTGTATAGCGGCGACCATGATGCGGCATCACTACCTCTTGCGGTCACTAAGTTTCCTGCCGGGGTCTTTGGCGTGCCGTGAAGCCGGTAGTCAAAATCGACCCTCACTTCAGTGGTGGCGGTATCGTAATTGGCGAGGTTGAATGTACCAACAAACTGGTTGCGGCTGCCATTTGGCACATTCTGGTTCTCATCGAGGCTCACCGACCTGGTGCCCGTTATGGTTACGTCATCGTCTACAAACGACCGGATGCGGCCAGAGTCGTCTGCATTAAAATAATCCCAGTGACCATTTGGGGAAACCCCTATAGAATCGTGACTCACAGAAAACTTTGGCATGTTCTCAAATCCATCGGTGAAAGGTGTTGCCAGGTTTAACGTATCATTGGGCAGATTCAAAATGGTAAAAGAGAGGGTGTCATTACCGGGTTGCGGATCAATGAGATCAAGATTGTGGACTGCGACGGTAATGTGATAAACTCCGGTATCACTCAGCACGAGACCCGGAACGCTGATGGCCGTTGAGCCATTGGCCGGTATAATGCCAGGATTGGAAATGGACTGCCAGGCACTGCCATTTACCCGGTAAGACAAAGTATAATTAACGCACGCAGCAGTGTACAAGTCGCGTATCCTCAGCTGCATAGTGGTGGTTGCGCCAAACTGGCTGCTGGTGTACATTCTACCGCTTACCGGGAACAACAACTTCTCGATCATGAGATCCCCGGAAGACACCGGTTTGGTACAATTTCCGGAATCTGCAATAGCTATAACAGCCACACTGCGATAGCCGGGTATGCCGTTAATAATGGGCTGCACAGCTACATAGGATTTCTCGTTCAAAGGCATATTACCAAATGAATAAGAGGTATCTGCCGTCACCGAATCGACTACCTGCATGTAGAAGCCTGCCTTCTTCATCATCAGATACTTAGACACACCGGGCACCGGCGACCAGTGAATGTTCACATAGCCGGGACACTGTGACGTGTCGAGCGCAGCTACCGGCTGCGTATTTATGGCGAACCG
>CAINOM010000008.1 GCA_903851455.1 uncultured Bacteroidota bacterium
ACAAACCGCCCGCAAACACAAAACCGATAGCCTGCAGTCTGCTCGCAAACACATTACCGACAGCACCGCCGCAATTCGCAAATACCACGACAGCAAGCATTACAAAGACAGTGTCACCCGTTCCCGTAATGCTAAGACCGGCTCCATCAAGGCCTCCCGTCAGGCGCATATGGACTCGCTCAAAGACGCCAGGACGCATGCTACCGATAGCATTGCTTCCATGAGGAAGGCACGGACGGACAGCATAAAAGTCGCGCAGAAAAAAAGGACCGACAGCCTTGCGAAGATCAAAAAATACAAGGCCAGCAAGCGATACGCCGACAGTGTCGCCTTTGTGCGGCATGAGCGGCTGGACAGCATCACCCAGTCGCGGGAGCATTTCAGGGATAGCCTTACCGCTGTGCGCAAGCACTCGCTGGATAGCGCCAAAGTATCCCGCAAGCACATAATGGACAGCACAAAGGTGGTGCGCACCAAGTACATGGACAGTCTGAAGACCGTGAGAAAAGCCCGGACCGACAGTCTTGCCCGCATAAAGGCAAACAAGGAGAAGCTGGCCAAGGCAAAGGAGAAAAAGAAAGAAGACGCACTTAAGTTTAAGCTGGAGCTTAAGATGAAGCAAAAGCACGAGGCGTGGTCCAACAAATCGATGCTCAAGAAGCGATGGTCCCCTGTGCGAAAGGTGACCCAGAATTCGTTTACCCATTATAACTACTACTATAACGCAAATAAAAAGATGGAGGAGGCGCTGCTAAACATGCAGCGAACGAGAAAGGAGAACTATGATTCCCTGATCGGTTTGTACCCGTACGATCCGAACAGGGACTCCTCGATGATGGCGGCGGATATGGACAGTATCATCCGCAAAGTTTCGGTGGGCATACAGATCCACGATCCGCGCGTCAAGTGGTCTAACGACCTATACTTGCTGCTGGGCGAAGCGTACTACTACAAGGGCAGGTACGATAACGCAGCCATTGCATTCCGTTACATCATCAGCAGCGATGAGGAAGCCAAGAAAAAGAAGGCCCAGAAGATGGGCTACGGCTATGGCAGCAAGAAGGAAGCGCCCTCCATACTCGAGGAGGAGAAGACTTCCAAACTCGACTTCCTGAAGCACAAGTCGGTGCACAATGAGTCCATACTCTGGCTGGCCAGAACTTATACCGAGTCGCACCATGTAGAGAACAGTGAGTCGGTATTGTCGCTGCTGGAAACTGATGCCAAACTGCCTGATAACCTCAAAGGCCGCATGGCCATTGAGAAGGCTTTTGCGTTCCTCACGGAGAAGAACGACATAGAGGCGGCCACCCAGCTGGCCGTTGCTGCCGAAGACAATAACCTGCCCAACTGGCTGCGCCTTCGTGCGGCCTTCCTCAACGGGCAGCTGCTCCAGAATATGGGCCAGTATGCTGCTGCGGCCAAGAGCTTTGAGAAGGTGCTCACTTACTATCCGAAGATAGAAATGGACTTCTATAGCCGCAAATACATTGCCTACAACAGGCTGCTTGCAGGCGAAGACGTTGCAGATGCCATGACGCCGCTTAAGAAGGTGCTCAACGATGGCAAGTATGTGAGCTACTACGACCAGGTTTACTACGTTCTCGGTTCGCTGGCGGTTAAGGCAGGACAGAATGATGACGCCATCAAGTACCTTAGAAAGAGCATCAGTACCCCCAAGGCTAACAAGAAGCAGAAGGCGCTGTCCTTTGCTGCGCTGGGCGATGTCTACTATTCTACATCCCGTTATCCCGCCGCTAAAGACGATTACGACAGTGCATCTAAGTATTCTTCGGCAGCGTCTAAGGATGCAGGTGTGCTGGCGGCTGTGCAGCGCGCCAAGGGACTTAAAGAAGTATCCGGCCCTACAGAGGTGATCGCTAACCAGGACAGTTTGCTGGCGCTCTCTGCACTGAGCAGGAAGGAGCAGCTGGCTGTTGTGCGCAAGCACCTGCGGCAACTGGAGCAGGAGCAGGAAGACAGTATTGCCAATGCCGAGAATGCCGGCGTGAACAGCCTGAAAGCACTGGAGACAGACAACGACAACAGCGGCGGTGAGGCATCTACCTGGTACTTTGGTAACCCCACACTGATGCAGCAGGGTAGTGCCGACTTCAAAAAGAAGTGGGGCAACCGCCCGCTTACCGACAACTGGCGCCGCGCATCCGGCAGTGCACTGGCGGGCGGCTCCGGCGGTGATGATGACCCGGGCAGCAACGGTAGTAACACCAGCGAAAACGGCCTGCCTACCGAGGAGAGCCTCATGTCTCACATCCCTAATGCGCCGCAGCAGAAAGACCTTGCGGTGAAGCTGCAGCAGCGCGCCTACCTGCTGCTGGCCAAGGCATACTTCAAGCAGCTCGAAGACTACAAGATGACCATCCATACGCTGGATACGCTGGATGAGCGGTACCCCGACCACATGCAGAAGGACGAGGAGCTGTACCTGCGCTACCAGGTGGCCATGAAGCAAAATGAGCTGGACAAGGCGCAGAAATACAGCGAGGAGTTGGTAAGTAAATACCCGCAGTCGCAATATGCTGGTACCCTGCGGCCTAAAGAGCATGAGGCCAGGCCCAAGGTGCAGAGCAATGGCCAGCCCGTGGCTGCTTACTACGACGAGACCTACAACATGCTGATGCAGCATCGCTATCCCGAGGTGCTGGAGCGCGTAAAGAATGCGAAGCAGATGTATGATCAGCAGATGTTCCGGAAACGCTTTGACCTGGCAGAGGCAATGGCCAATGCAGGTATGGGCGAATACAACACTGCCGACTCACTCGTGGCTAAATTCATGCGCAACTATGGCGGCGACACACTGATAGGGTGGGCGACAACCGTGAAGGAATACATAGCCCAGGTGCGTAATGGCGGGCAGCCTACATGGCTTAAAGACTGGCCGCCGCCTAAGGACGACAATGCTATAGCCACAACAACCAAAAAAGAAACCAAGCCTGTAGCGCCGCCACCTCCGCCACCACCACCGCCGGAGATACCGTCTATGTATGCCTATCATGCCGACAGCCAGCATTACTGTATTCTCGTGGTGCCGGGCCTTGACTCCAAGACCGGCCCGCTGAAACAGCGCATCAAGTCATTTGATTCGGCGAACTACCCAAGCGCCAATATAGAGATGCTGCTGGATATCTATAGCACAGACCAGGTAGTGCTGGTGATCAAAAAGTTTGCAAACGCAGACTCTGCCAAGCTATACATGAGAGACCTCCGCGAGTCTACGGTGATGCATGATTTTATCCCCGGCGAAATAAAAACCTTTGTGATCAGCGCAGATAATTACCGCAAGATGTATGCGGATAAACTGGCAATGCCTTATGCCAGTTTTTACAGTGCGTATTATCAGTAGTAAACTCAGCCTTCGTGACTGTAATGCAGGACTATCAAACAGGCGAACTATAATTGTTTGATCTGCCATGGTCTTATAACATTCCGGTTTTAATGGCAATCTCCCTGATCTACAAAGGAATTCTGCTAGCCAGGCGGCAGGCAACGCTTCCCCTCTAAGAGAGAGGGGTTAGGGGTGTGTCTTCAATAAATGCTTATTTTTGATGTGCTCCAAATTCAAAAACTATCACTAAAACAAATGTAGATGAAAAGAGAAATGCCGCCGTTACACCCTGGCGAACTACTGAAGGAGATGTACCTCGGGCCGCTTGGCATAGGGGGCTCTGAGTTTAGT
>CAINOM010000009.1 GCA_903851455.1 uncultured Bacteroidota bacterium
CCCCATTGGCTGCCAAGTACGCCCCAGTTTTGAATAAATTGTTGTTTTGCTTCTTCCAGTTTCATAACCCAAAGATAAAACGTTGTTTCCGAACTTTCAAATATTTCTGAAAATAAATTTACTCACAGTTGACAGGGCAAATGGATTTTGAACAGTCCTTGATCAAACTACGCAGGGGCTAAGAACAAATTCCAAACAACAAATTGCCAATTCCACATTAACTTAGCACCCCTATGCAAAAAATACTTGTCGCCAATCGTGGCGAAATAGCTATGCGGGTGATGCGCACCGCACGTGAAATGGGTATAAAGACAGTAGCAGTATTCTCAGAGGCAGACAGAAACATGCCGTTTGTGCGCTATGCAGATGAGGCGGTTTGTATAGGCCCTGCCCTTTCTTCCCAGTCATACCTCCGCGCTGAAAAGATCATCGAAGCCGCTAAAAAAACAGGCGCAGATGCCATTCACCCGGGCTATGGATTTCTAAGTGAGAATGCCTCTTTTTCTAAAGCCGTGAGTGATGCGGGACTGGTATTCATAGGCCCTTCCGCCCACTCTATAGAGATAATGGGCAGCAAAATAGGCGCCAAGCAGGCCGCCAAGAAGTTTAACGTGCCCATGGTACCCGGCACCGAAGAACCGGTGAGCGACATGAACGAGACCCGTAAGATCGCTAATAAGATCGGCTACCCTATCCTGGTGAAAGCCTCTGCCGGCGGCGGTGGCAAGGGTATGCGCGTGGTGAATAATGACGAAGAGTTTGAAGAGCAGGTGCTGACCGCAAAGAGAGAGGCACTTGGCGCTTTCAGTAATGACGATGTATTCATTGAAAAGTACGTAGCATCCCCGAAGCATATCGAGATACAGCTTATGGGCGACCAGCACGGCAACTATGTATATCTCTTTGAGCGGGAGTGCAGCATACAACGCCGTCACCAGAAGCTAATTGAGGAAGCGCCATCCAGTTGCCTTACCCCTGATATCCGCAAGGCCATGGGCGAATGCGCTGTGGCTGCGGCCCGTTCGTGCAACTATTACGGTGCAGGTACTGTAGAGTTCCTCGTAGATGAAGACCTTAATTTCTACTTCCTGGAGATGAATACCCGCCTGCAGGTGGAGCACTGTGTGACCGAAATGATCACCGGAATAGACCTCGTAAAAGAACAGATAAACGTAGCCAGGGGCAACAAGCTGTCGTTTACACAGGAAGAACTGAAGATAACCGGCCACGCTATTGAGTTGCGTGTTTGCACCGAAGACCCGCTGAATAACTTCCTGCCCGATACCGGCAGGCTGGAGATATACCAGCCCCCAAAGGGGCCGGGTGTGCGGGTAGATGACGGCTACGAAGAAGGCATGGATGTGCCGATCTTTTATGACTCCATGATCGCCAAGCTGGTAGCCTATGCTGCTACACGCGATGAAGCCATCGACCGTCTCTGCCGGGCTATAGACGAGTACTACATAAAAGGCATTAAGACAACGTTGGAATTCGGAAAATGGGCGGTGCAGACTGAGCCATTCAGGACAGGTAAGTTTGATACAAAATTCATAGAGAACTACTTCAAACCGGAATATCTGCAGACCTATGACGAAG
>CAINOM010000010.1 GCA_903851455.1 uncultured Bacteroidota bacterium
AAAAAAATAACCAAAAGACTGTGAATAAAAAGAAACCTGCACCACCGGTAAAAAAAGCGGCGGCACCAAAGAAAAAAGAAGCTCCTAAAAAAGCAGCACCAGTAGCCAAGAAAGCAGCACCAGTAGCAAAAAAAGCAGCAGTAACTAAACCGGCGGCGAAACCCGCTGCAAAAGCACCTGCAAAGCCAGCTCCAAAAGCGCCGGTAAAACCGGCTGCAAAAACACCGGTAAAGCCAGTGGCAAAAGCACCTGCAAAACCGGCTCCAGCTCCTAAGAAGGCAGAACCGGTAAAACCTGCGGCAGCTCCGGCGTCTTCCGGTCCAAAGAAATCAACGGCGAAAAAGAAAACACTGACACTTAGCCAGATACCTGTAAAAGCAATACCCGGTGCGCCACGCCCCACAGCAACACCAGCCGCACGCCCTACAGAGAAAAAACCTACAGTGATCATCGCACACCGCCGGATGGAAAACAAGGCAAAGACGACCAAAAACGAAGGCAACACAATGATCCAGTATCAGCCTGAAACTTACAGGTCTATACTTGATGAGCCACAAGAACAGCAAGGCCCGGCATACCGCTACAGCGATGAAGACCTGAACGAATTCAGGGATATTATCACTCAGCGACTTGAAGCCGCCCGTAAAGAACTAAATTACTTACAGGGCCTGATTACCCGCAAGGACGAAGCCGGCACTGAAGATACCGAGAACCGCTACATGAATATGGAAGACGGCAGCGGCGCCATGGAGCGCGAGCAACTGGCGCAACTTGCCAGCCGCCAGATCCAGTTTATGGGCCACCTCGAAAAAGCACTGGTACGCATAGAGAACAAAACATACGGCATATGCCGTGTGACGGGTAAGCTTATAGATAAAGCCCGCCTGCGCGCGGTGCCACATGCTACGCTGAGCATAGAAGCTAAGAAAATGCTGGCGACGAAACAGAACTAATTTGAAAATCTAAAAATTTGAAGATTTGAAAATGCCCTGCAAGAGCGGGGCATTTTTATTTTTTCGGGTGTCCGATAATTAATACATAGGTATTTACTATTTATTTTATTACATTTATGACGAACAGCAACCGGAAGCCGGAAATTCGGTGGTACGTTGTTTGAAACAGATAATTTGGGTACTATTTAATCCCGCGCTATGGAATTCAGGCAAGTACGGAAATTCATTTTACACAAGCTCAAAAATGAGTTGCCGCGGAGTCTTACTTACCACAGCACCGAACACATCAAAGATGTTTACCGGTCCGCAAGAAAACTTGCAAAGATGGAGAACGTAAAAGGTGAAGACCTCACGCTGCTGCTTACCGCTGTTCTATTCCACGATTCAGGATTCATCTGGCAGCTGCATGAACATGAGCGAGTCTCCTGCGAGATCGTTCAAAAGCATTTACCCGATTACGGCTATAGTTCTGAGCAGATCGAACGCATCTGCAACATGATCATGGCTACCAAGATACCACAGACACCGCACAACTTACTGGAAGAAATAATTTGCGACAGCGACCTTGATTACCTTGGCCGGGAAGACTTCTTCCAGATAGGCAGCGGGCTATTTAAAGAGTTGTGCATGTTTGATGTCGTGACCAATGAGAACGACTGGAACCGGATGCAAATACGGTTCCTGGAAAGCCACCACTACTTTACCGAATCTGCAAAACAATTGCGCAAGGCTAAGAAAGAAGAATACATTGCCATGGTCAAAGGGAAATTAGCGCGGGTTCCAAGTGAGTGATGCCTTCCAAAAGAAAAGCCACCCCGGGGGATGGCCTTGTATCTTAAAACAAATAATTATTTAGAACCTTTCCAGGCCATTAAAGAAGAAGTCACCTTCTATCTTGGCGTTTTCGTCGCTATCGGAACCGTGAACTGCATTCTCCCCTATCGAGGCTGCATATTTCTTACGTATAGTACCTTCCTCCGCCTGCGCAGGATTAGTAGCGCCTATCAGCTTGCGGAAGTCAGCAACGGCATTGTCTTTTTCGAGGATCGCGGCCACTATTGGTCCACTGCTCATGAATTCAGTCAGTTCGCCATAAAAAGGGCGGGCAGCGTGCACTTCGTAGAACTTTTCAGCCTGCTGCCTGGTGATCTGTAAATACTTCATAGCGACAATGCGAAATCCGCCGGCATTAATCATTTGTAAGATGTTACCAATATTACCGGCTTTTACCGCATCGGGTTTGATCATCGTGAATGTACGATTCGTCATATATAAGTTGTGTTTTTAAGTAATGCCGCAAAGGTATAGGAAATGCAATGAGGCAAAAGTTAAAAAAGTATGAAAT
>CAINOM010000011.1 GCA_903851455.1 uncultured Bacteroidota bacterium
GTCCATCAATCCTCGCTTTGCTATTGTAGTTGTTTATAAATTTCAAGCAATTTCTTCTCCTCTTCCTGCCAGCAATATTTTTCACGGCCCAGCAGGCAGTTTTGTTGCAATCGCTGATAATAGCCTTCATCATCAAGCAGCTTATTTAACTCTGCCGCAATCGTCTCCGGCATCGGATCGGCGATCAGGTCTGCCACTTCATATTGTGCATTGATGCGCTCGTACTCAGGGTACTTGATGCAAAGCTGCGGCACGCCATAATGCATATAGTCGAAAAACCTGTTGGCCAGTGAAAGGCGGTTACTAAGGCTCGTATCTTCAAACAAAGTAATCCCGATATACGCCCGTATGGTATAGCCCGTAAGCTCTGCGGGTGGCACATAACCTTTGAAGGTCACTTTATCAGTCACCTGGTATTGGTCGGCCAGCGCCTTAGCTTCTGCGTAAAAATTCCCTTCCCCACATACCACCAGTTGCGCATTCACGTGCTGCATCGCCGGTATCAGTTGCTCAAAGCACCTGCCTACATTCACCCAGCCCTGGTAAAGAATGAACCGTTCTTTCTTCTCAGGTATCTCCACCGGTTTCAGGATCGTCGCATTACGCACAACGCCATAGCTCACGCCATAACGTTTCTTAAACTCATCGGCATAGCACTCTCCGATCGTGTAGCCCACCGGGAAATGCGGAACAGTATGCTTCCCGATCCACAGCCACATCTTATGTACTGCGGGCCTTGATATCACTTCTTTAAGATCTGTGAAGATCTCGTGTGCATCATACACCCGCTTGCGGCCCCGCAGCCTGGACGCATAGTAAACCGGCAGAATAGTATCGAGGTCTATTGCACACAGAATATCTGCTTTGCGGAACAGGAGGAAAAAGAACAGGTTGAACCAATAATGGAAATACATCAATTTACCCTGTTCCACAATGATGGGCAGCCGGACCTGTTTGAACGGACGCACCACCAAAGGCTTGCTTTTCTTCTTTTTGAACCCCACCAGCGTCACGTCATAACCGGCATTGGCCAGCGAAGTGCAGATACGTATCATGCGCTGGTCGTAGTTAAGGTCGTTGGTAACGGTACAGATTATTCTTTTGGAAGACATTTATCGGCTGTAAAGATAAGTTTTATGGATAAGGGTAAATAGCACGAAACCGTTTCACCCAAAATTCTCAGCGAATCGCCCCAAGGCTCAGGCTCTTTTAGTTAATATTTTCGGGGAGTCAGCAATTATTGCTATTTTTCCACATTGTTGAAAACGATATAAATTCATTGGCTGGAAATCTATTTAGATCGCAAAGGAGTCTTTATGCTCTGTATGGTGCATTATTCGGGTTGAGTTTCCCCGTGCTCGCCTCGGTACTGGAATGCTATCTGCAGTACCATTCCTATTATTTAAGCGATTTTATTGCCGTTCAGAAGGGTTCGCCGCTGCTTTGGATCATAGATACAGCTCCATTCTTCCTGGGTGTTTTTGCCTCACTTGCCGGCACGCAGATGGACAAGGTGCACGTGATCAACAGGGAACTGAATGTACGATACGAACAGATGTCGGCACTGCGCGAGACCGCAGACCGCGCAAACCGGGCCAAAAGTGAGTTCCTGGCTAATATGTCTCACGAGATCAGGACACCTATGAACGCCATTATAGGTATGAACTACCTGATAAAGAAAACCCCGCTCAATGGCAAGCAGTTCGACTACGTGAACAAAATGGAAATTGCTTCTAAGAACCTCCTGAGGATCATAGATGACATCCTTGATTTTTCTAAAATTGAGGCAGGCAAATTAACCCTCGAATACACAGAGATATTCCTCGAAGAGCTTATTTCAAACCTTGCAGACACCCTCAACGTCAAGCTGCAAAAGAAGAAAGACATAGAGCTGATCACAAACATAGACCCCAACATTCCGCCCATCATCCTTGGCGATGCCGTTAGGCTTCGGCAGGTGCTGCTGAACCTTGCAGATAATGCAATTAAGTTCACTGA
>CAINOM010000012.1 GCA_903851455.1 uncultured Bacteroidota bacterium
CCTTGATTTATATTATAATCAAATTGAAAATTAGAAATAGAACCATACACAATAAGTAAACTCCAAATGACTTTACCGCTTTTGATTTGTTTATTCTAATAGTGTGGGCAAGGCTTTCAGCGGACATAAAAAAGAGAAAGTCAGCAAAAATGCTGACTTTCTCTGTCGGGTAGCGAGAACAGGGATCGAACCTGTGACCTTCGGGTTATGAGCCCGACGAGCTACCGCTGCTCTATCTCGCGATGTGGATGCAAATGTACACTAAGCCGGACTAGCAAACAAACTTATTATCGCCGCACTTGTGAAAATGCAGTTAAAGTGCGCCTAAATCGAAATGATCTGAAGCTCTATTTTAACTATTGTGCAATCCCTCAATCAAACTACCTTTATAGCAATAAAACAATACACATGCCAAAGAGCAGTAAGAAAAAGAGTAAAAGTCCCGAAACGGGAAGGCATATATACACAGGTAAGCTGGAGGTAACACGCGGCGGAATGGGCTTTGTGGCCGTTGAGGGCCTGGACAAAGACATCATGATAGAGCGCGATGGGATGCACAATGCCTTCAATGGCGACGAGGTGAAAGTGGAAGTAAAGGGTTTTTCTGACAATAACAGGCGCGTAAAAGGTACCATAGTAGATGTCGTGCGGCGCAAGCAGTCTGAGTTCAGCGGCAGGGTAGAGGTGCACCCTCATTTTGCATTCCTGATACCGGATAGCGATAAGATGCCGGTAGATATATTCATACCGCTTCACCTGCTCAATGGCGCCAAGCAGGGCGACGCAGCCATGGGCCGCATTGTAGAGTGGACCGGCAAGACCAAGAACCCCGTGGGCGAGATAGTAAGTGTGCTCACCCATGAGTCGGTAAATGAGGTAGCTATGCTGGGTCTGCTGGTGGAGAACGGCTTCCCGCTCAGCTTTCCGGACGAGGTGCTGGAAGAGGCCGCCCGCTACAATGAGCATATAGATAAAGAAGAAGTGAAGAAGCGTAAGGATATGCGCAATGTGCTCACCGTGACCATTGATCCGGTTGATGCCAAAGACTTTGACGATGCCATCTCCTTCCGCGAGCTGAAGGGCGGCTGGTACGAGGTTGGTGTTCACATCGCCGATGTGAGCCACTTCATAGAGCCGGATTCTGAGTTGGACAAAGAGGCCTATCGCCGCGCAACCAGCGTCTACCTGCCAGATAGGGTGTCGCCCATGCTGCCAGAGCGCCTGTCTAATGAACTGTGCTCGCTACGCCCAAGAGAAGATAAATACACCTTTTCCGCCGTTTTTCAGATCAACAAGCAGGGCAAAATAAAGGAGCATTGGATCGGTAAGACCATTATTCATTCTGACCGCCGATTTGCTTACGAAGATGTGCAGGAGATAATAGAAGGCGCCGATGGCGACCATGCCGATGAACTGCATGTGCTGAATGAGATAGCCAAAACCCTGCGCAGCCAGCGGTTCAAGAAAGGGGGCATCAATTTTTCATCCACCGAGGTTCGCTTCCAGCTAGATGAGACCGGCGCACCTATAGGCATCATAGTAAAAGAAAACAAGGAAGCCCACCAGCTCATAGAGGAGTTCATGCTGCTGGCCAACAGGACAATAGCCGAATATGTGGGCGGGATAAAGTATAAAGGCGACAAAGTGCCCTTCCCATATCGTGTGCACGACGTGCCGGACGAAGATAAACTAAAGATGTTCTCGCTCTTTGCTGCAAGGTTTGGTGTCAAGTTCGATCTCTCCAGCGCCGAGAGCATATCACGCTCGTTCAATACCATGCTCGAATCTGCAAGGGGTAATCCTGAGCTGCATGTGCTGAATGAGATAGCCAAAACCCTGCGCAGC
>CAINOM010000013.1 GCA_903851455.1 uncultured Bacteroidota bacterium
AAAGATTATTACAAAGTGCTAGGCGTTGATAAGAAAGCCTCGCAGGAAGAAATAAAAAAGGCATACCGCAAACTCGCGGTAAAATACCATCCCGACAAAAATCCGGGGGATAAGAAGTCCGAAGAAAAATTCAAAGAGATAAACGAGGCAAACGACATACTTGGGGACGTAGAAAAACGGAAAAAATACGATGACCTGGGTGAGAACTGGCAGGCCTATCAGCAGGGAGGCTTCCCGAACGATTTCGGCCAGCGAGGAAAAGGAGGCAGGCAGCAAGGTCAGTCGCAGCAATACTATTCAGGCGATGAGGGACAATTTTCCGACTTCTTCGAGTCGTTTTTCGGCAGCGGGGGCGGCGGTTTCGGCGGGAGCGGTTTCGGCGGTGGCCGTGGGAAGAGCCGTTCGGCAAAGGGAGAAGACTACCAGGCAGAAGCGACGATCACGCTGGAGGAAGCATTTCATGGCACATCACGACAGGTAAATCTGCAGGAACAGAAACTGAGCCTCAAACTAAAACCGGGCATTGAGGAAGGGCAGATACTGCGCATGAAGGACAAGGGCGGCCCTGGCAGAAACGGTGGGCCTAACGGCGACCTGCTGATAACCATACACGTAGCGCCCAACCAAAGGTTTGAACGCAAGGGGGATGACCTCTATTTCGACCAACCGCTGGATGCATTTACAGCTATGCTTGGCGGCAAGCTCTCCGCTCATGGCATAGATAAGGCGGTGAACATAAAAATACCAGAAGGTACAGACAGCAACAAGGTGTTCCGGTTAAAGGGAATGGGCATGCCCACATATAAAGACCCGAGCCAGCGGGGAGACGCATATGTAAAAGTGATCCTCACAGTACCGAAGAACCTCACACCGCAGGACAAAGAAATACTCAGTAAGATAGCGGGTAAAATGGAATAACCCACCCCTACGGCACGATCGCTGAATCAACCTGTGGATTACTTACTGCATTGTAGACATTCTTCCCGGTCGACTGGTCCTCGTATACCGACTGGTCGCTCACCGCACCGCTATACACTGCAAAATACACTTTGCTGCCACTCGCCAGCCCTGCATCATATAGTTCTTGTGCGCTGATCAGGTTAGTTACCTTGACACTATTTGCCGGAATGTTCTTTACGGTGCTGAACAGGAACGTGGACGGAGCATTGCTCACCGCCGGTGTACTACCCAGGAACAGTACAAAGCTCCTTACCTGTGGGTCGCTCGTACAGTTCACCACAACCGTGTCATAGGTCGCGCCGGAGCCCGCTGTGATACCAACCGAGAACGTGGGGATGGCAGACAACTTTATATCATGATTGAGCGTTCCGCTGAGAAACTGGAAATTATTAGTGTTCGTTGCGCCATAGCCGGAATCTGTTGCCGTGATATCATACTGGCCGGTAACCGTGTTACTGAAAAAATAATAACCCGTATTGTCAGCGTTGATCGGCGTTCCGGTGGAGGTAGACGAAATAAGCGTGATCTTCACTGAATCAATACCGGTCAACACCCTGCTGCCATACTGATCGTAAAGACTCACATGGCCGCTGATGCTGCCTGTGTACGAGGGACCCGCAGGGCCTGTCGGGCCAGAGGGGCCTTCCTTGGCACAGGAACTTACAAGGAAAATGACAGCTAAGGCTATAACGAGGGCAAAGTTGTTGTTTTTCATGAATTGAATTTTACTTGTTAAAGATCGCGGTGTTTGACAACAGGAAGTACTTAAAGTTTAAAAAAGATAGATGAAGCGCAAATTAAATAAATTGTTGAACTGCCCTTCGTTGCCATATCCATAGCCCAGCGGTATCCTCCCGGCCGGCCGGATTGATGTTATAGAATATTGGAAACGGGCATTTACGTAAAGCTTCTTGTAGAGCTTGCGGCTCATACCAAAAATATATTCAAGATCGGTTTTGCTGAAAGCATTGGCCTCCGGATCAATAAGCACCGGCTGATCAGCCAGCACCCACTCGCTCGACTTAATAAGATAGGCATAAGACATCCCCGCTTCCAGGTCAAATTTATGTACGATAAGGTGCAGGGTCAGTGGCACTTCCACATAGTTCAGGTTCATAAAGTACTTGATCACATAGGTACCTATGGCCGGCGATTCGAGAATATCCTCTCCCCTGCTCCCTTTCTGCGAATAAAGTATCTCCATACTGGCGCCAAAGGACTGTGTGAAATGCACGTACACTGTGCCTCCTGCATTCAAACCTACTTTGTGGTATCCGTAGTAGGTATCACCATCTACCTGGGTGAAGTTCATACCCAGTATCAGCCCGCCGTTAAACACCTTCGGGTCCTCAATAAAGTAATTGCTTTGGGCACGTGATCTCATACCACTTGCAAGTAACAGTATGACCAGGATAATAGACCGCACGCGCATTTATTGGGCTTTGTACCGGCAAAAGTAGGATTAAATGGGTCTAAGATATTGATTTTTATATGGTGGCATAAGATTTATACCTTGTAAGCAAACATACAATTATGGAAGACAAAGAATTGCGCGAAAAATGGCCGGTGATCAAGGACAAGATCAAAGAACTCCATCCCGATATCAACGACGACGACCTCCACTACGAATTTGGCAAAGAATCTGAGTTGCTGCTGCGCCTGCAGGAAAAACTAGGCAAGACAAACAAGGAAATAAAAGACTGGCTAAGCATTATGGGATAAAACTATATCCGGCTAATCCTCTTTTTTATCCAGTTCCCCATTTTCGGTATAGGACTCCCAATGCCCGGTTTTCTCCGGGCTATAGGTTTTACGGCTCATCACCTTTTCCACCTTTCTGTTTTCTACCGGATCTTCTACTATCACGGTATCATGAACCGTTGTTGCAACTGCAGCATAAAAACCATTTACTTTGAGTTTACCATTTGGGTAATACTCCTGGTAGGTGCCTGAAAGACAGGAATTTTTTATACCCTTATCATCTATGACCGCATAGTTATAAACGGTCTTTAGTTTGCCCGTGCTGTAAAACTCCTGCCAGGTACCAATCGGGCTACCCTTTTCGTAGTAGCCTGTGAGCTTCACTTTGGCGCCCGCATAATGTTCTGTCCATCTTCCTGTCTGCAGATATTTTTCACCTTCAGCCACATAGCTGCCTTCCGCGATCACTTTGCGCTCTTTGTTCAGCAACTTGTAGTAAGAGCCTTCTTCTTCAAGACAAACGATATTGCTTGTATCTCCCGAAGCTACATAGTATTTCAGTGAGTCGTTTTCTTTTATCAGCCTGTTCTCCTCTTCCGATGTGAATTCAAAGGGAATAGGCCCCTGGGAATTTGATTGCGCAAACGTTTTTGAAGCAATACAAATACAAAACGTGATAGCTGCAAATAAGAGCGATCTGTTCATCGTGATTTCTTTTTAGGTTTAGCCACAAGCTCGTAGGAGTGGTCTATCTGTTCTTTCAATTGTTTCTTGCTGAGTGTATTATCAATGATCACGGTGTTCCAGTGCTTCTTGTTCATGTGGTAGCCCGGCAGGATACATTCGTATTGCTCGCGCAGCTCTATAGCCCGCTCCGGATCGCACTTCACATTGAATTGCAGCGGCTGATCCAGGAGCCCCACCAGTAAAAATATCTTACCGCCTACCTTAAAAACCAGCGTCTCCTCACCAAACGGAAACCCTTCTTCCACACCGGGTTTTGATAATGAATAAGTCCGTATTTCTTCAACATTCATGGTCGTGCAGCAATGAAGTGCGCAAAGGTATGGAAAAAAACAGGCCTTAATATTAACTTAATATCGCGCTGCCCATGTTGGCATAATATTACTATGCTATTAAGTAATTGTAAATCGCAATTGCGGCTTAATGTTTAGCCTAAATTGTACAACATTTCAAAAACCTAAAAAACAATTATCATGGAAAACACATTCAGCGAAGAAGAACTGCCACGTAACACGCCACAGGGCAATAACGAAGAGCAGGACACCGAAGACACCTCATTTGAAGAGGAAGGAGAAGAAAACTTCGAAGACGAAGATGAAGACGAACTCGATAAAGAGGCGGATGAGGAAACAGACGAGGCCGACGAAGCCTGATCCGTTTTATCGAACAGCCGATTTGTACTGGCCTTGCAATGCAGGGCCAGTACTTTTTATACCACAGCCCTTGATGTAATTCCCGCATCGAGCCCGCACAAACTTAAAAAGCTGCTCTTGTTTCCAGGCGCAGCTTTTTATTTGAGTACGTTTAAATCAACATTATTTCAGCACACTCTTCAGTGCTTCTTCCAGTTGCTCGCCGCGAAGGTTTTTACCTATGATCCTTCCTGCCGTGTCTATAAGAAAGTTGGAAGGAATAGACTCAATATTGTATGTAGCCACCGCCATTGAGTGCCAGCCCTGCAGATCGCTCACATGCGTCCACACGAGTCCGTCATCCCTTATTGCTCTCTGCCAGGCGTCTTTGTTGTTGTCAAGAGATACGCTGAATATGGTAAAGTTCTTGTCCTTATATTTTGCATAAGCTGCAACTACATTAGGGTTCTCCGCACGGCAAGGCCCGCACCATGAAGCCCAGAAATCCAGCAGCACATACTTACCTCTGAATGAAGAAAGCGAAATAGTTTTCCCATTCACATCCGGCAGTGAAACCTCTGGCGCATCTTTCCCGCCACCGGCAGCTACCATGCCCGGAACGGTCTTCCTGGAAGGTCCGCTCTGACGGGTGGATACCTTTACGTAGTATTCCGTAAAATCCTTGGTCATCCTGGCCCCAGGGAACCTGCGCCCAAGGCCCTGCGTGAAGGCATCAAGATAAGTGCCTTCTGTTACCGGGCTGAGCATCCTTACCGCAAATATTGCATTAGGCTCATAGGTAGTGGTATCCGCAAAACGCTCCACATATTGCGTAAACTGTATGCCTTTGTCCTGGAAATCTTTCTGCGCTACAGACAGCATACTGTCATTACCCTTTGCCTTCAGTGTGTCGAGGACAACGCTCATCATGTTAAAATCGTTGAGGTGGGCACGGAGCACAGCAAGGTAGCCCTGCAACTGAACCGAGGCAGGAGAGCCGGCAACAGTGTATTTCTCCAGCGAATTCCAGTCGCCGGTGATCTTCATGTTCCCTTTGTCTACAGCAAGTAATATGTATTTTCTCTGTCGGAAATGTATACGGTATAAACCCGGCTCCGGTGCAACGCCCGATAACTCAAAATGCCCGTCTGCGTTTGCATGCACAGAATCGACGATCGTGATGATCTCATTGGCGTTCAACTGCTCCAGTACCACCGTCTGCTCCGGCAGGTTACTGATATTTGCTATGATAGTGAACTTGCGGTTGCTGTTGCTGCATGCAGTTAACCCGGATAGCGCAATAAGGATAAAGAGTAGTTGTTTTGATCTCATTCAGGGTATTTTATGCCACAATCCAAAATTAATGAGTCAAACGTCAAGAAATGCCTAAAATTTTAAAACACAGTTAAAATATAAAAATTCGTGTCTGCCGATGTTTAATCTTTGATAACACACCGCTCATGCTGCAGCAGCTTCAGGTATTTTTCCATCTCGACAGAAGTTTTTAGCGCATCCAGTTGTTTCTTGTGCTCTTTCTTTATTGACTTCCGTAAAATAGCATTTGCAAAACGCCGTATCTCGTCTTTTGTCTCCAGGATAAGCCCCGGAACCTGCATAGGCCGGTGCTTATCGTCCATCGAAACCATGGTGAAGTAACAGGTATTGGTATGCTTGGAGGTCTGTGTCTTTACATTTTCAGCAGTCACACGAATACCTACAACCAACGATGAATGCCCGGTATAATTTACAGACGCTTTAAGAGAAACCAACTCGCCCAC
>CAINOM010000014.1 GCA_903851455.1 uncultured Bacteroidota bacterium
ATGGAGTTCCATCGCCAATATGGCCCGCGACAGGCTATACTTTTCAAGCCAGGTGCTTCCTGATGGCCGCGTATATGTATGCGGCGGCGAATACGGTGCCGGTGGTAAGTATGGCGAAGTATACAATCCTGCCACAAATACATGGACCACAGCTGGTGGTGCTGGCTGGGTTTTCGCCTCTGTCGTATCAGATGCCAACTCCGAGATATTATATAATGGCAAAGTGCTGCAGGCGGTTGTAGATGCTGCAGGAACCGACTCGAATTATCTTTGGGACCCCGTTACAAATCTTTACACCAAGGGCCCAAAGTGTTTACGCACAGATAACGAAGCTATGTGGGTGAAGCTGCCGGATAGCAGTGTGATCTTCATTGACAACTATAGCACCACCTCCGAAAGGTATTTGCCTACAAGCAACACGTGGGTAAACGATGGTGCAGTACCGGTGAACCTCTACGATCCCTACGGCTTTGAGGCTGGAGCGGCCTTTATGTTGCCGGATGGTCGCGCTTTCTTCATCGGGTCCACACCTACTTCTGCCTATTACACTCCGTCAGGTACTGCGGCGCCCGGCACATGGGCTACTGGTCCTGCTATCCCTTCGGGTCGCGGCGTGGCCGACGGTGCATCTGCTATGATGCCAAATGGCAAGATACTGCTGGCAGCTGCGCCTACACCAACTGCAGCCAACCACTTTCCTTCTCCTACTTATTACTACGAGTTTGATTATACCACCAATACATTTACTGCCGTGGGGGCGCCGGGCGGAGGAACGACTACTGCGAATTCCTGCTACATCTCCAATATGCTAGATCTTCCGGATGGCACTGTGCTTTTCTGCAACCAGGGCGATGATCAGTACTACATCTACACTCCCGGCACCGGTCCGCTGGCTGCAGGCAAACCAACTATTGGTGCTATCAACAGGGTAAATTGCGACACCTTCCAGGTAGCCGGAACATTGTTCAACGGTATTTGCGAAGGCGCAGGCTATGGCGACGACTGGCAGATGGAAAGCAACTATCCCATCGTTCGCATGACAAACGGTACCAACGTTTACTATGCGACTACCTATAACTGGAACCGCATCGGCGCAGTAATGACCGGCGCACTACCAGACACAGCTATCTTCAGATTACCAGCAGGCCTTCCTGCCGGAACCTATTCAGTTACTGTTATTGCTAATGGTAACCCCTCAGATCCCTTCATCATCAACACCAGCCTCGCCATCTCTCCTGCATCGCTCGCGCTCTGCCAGGGCGGCACAGCTACCCTTACCGATGCTGCGACTATTGGTGTATGGAGCAGTGCCAATTCAGGTATCGCCACCGTCGGCTCATCTACAGGTCTCGTTACCGGGGTCGGCGTTGGCACGACAACACTTTCTTATTCCATCGGTCAATGTTTCGCTACAATAGTGGTAACCGTAAACATCGGCGGCGGCGCCATAGCGGGTAATCTGAATGTATGCCCGGGTGGCGTTACATCACTAAGTGATGCAGTTCCCGGTGGCACCTGGAGCAGCAGTAACGGAAATGCAACGGTCGACGGATCAGGCAACGTTACCGGAGTAAACGCCGGCACTACGGCTACAATATCATACGCGCCTCCTGCCGGTTGTATCGCAACGGCAGTAGTCACGATCAACTCACTCCCTGCGGCAACCATCACTCCCGCAGGCCCGGTCGAATTCTGTACAGGCGGAAGCGTTGTGCTTAATGCAAACACAGGCGCCGGCCTCACCTACCAGTGGCAGCTGGGCGGCGGCAATATTGGTGGTGCTACACTTTCGTCCTACACAGCGTCAACAGGCGGCAACTATACCGTGGTCGAGCAGAACAGCGCAGGTTGCAGTGCATCCTCTGCGACAATTACCGTTACCGTCGATACTCCTCCCACTGCTGTCATCACCCCTGCAGGTCCTACTACGTTCTGCACAGGTGGCAGCGTGGTGCTTAATGCTAATACCGGCGCAGGCTACACCTACCAGTGGCAGTTAGGCGGCGGCAATATCGGGGGCGCTACTACGTCATCCTACACGGCTGCGCTGGCGGGCAACTATACCGTTATTGTTTATAGCGGCGCATGTAATACTACGTCTGCCATCACTACGGTTACCATCACCGCAGGCCCCGGAGCTACCATTACTCCGGAAAGCAGTACAACCTTCTGCCCGGGCGGCAGCGTGGTGCTCGATGCCAATACGGGCGCCGGCATCACCTATCAATGGCTGCTTGGCGGCACAGGCATTCCGGGCGCTACACTGGCTAGTTATACCGCATCGGCTGCAGGTAACTATGCCGTTATTGTGTCACAAGGTGCTTGCGTGGTTACATCAGCAACCACCACCGTTAACGTTCTCTCATTACCCACTGTCACACCGATCAATGGTGCATCCAGTGTTTGCCTCGGCCTTGTAACTACTCTTACAGATGCTACAGCCGCGGGCACATGGAGCAGCAGCGCTGCGGGGATCGCATCTGTGGATGCGTCCGGAAATGTTACGGGCGTAAGTGCAGGTACTGCAATGATCAGCTACACAGAGACGAATACATGCGGCGCAGTATCTGCCACATTCATCATGACAGTAAATACAGCAACAGTTATCGCTCCGATCACCGGTAATACTACTATTTGTATCGGGCAGACCTCTCCGCTTTCAGATATCACTCCTGGTGGCGTTTGGAGTTCCGGTGCACCCGGTGTCGCAGGAGTTTCGGCGGGCGGCCTTGTAACCGGTATGTCTGCCGGTCCTGCGATTATTAACTACACAGTTACCAATGCCGCCGGATGCGTGTCTAATGCATTTATTAATGTCACGATCATCACTCCGTTCACGGCTACGATCACGCCGGCTAGTTCCACCACTTTCTGTACAGGTGGCTATGTTGGTCTTGATGCAACAGTTGGTGCTGGCTATACTTACCAGTGGCAGATCGGCGGCTCAGACATCCCCGGTGCTACAACTGCAACCTATGTTGCAAGCACAGGAGGCATTTACACCGTTATTATTACCAACACTTCCGGTTGCCCTTCTACTTCAGCGGGTGTTACTGTGGTCGTAAATCCAAGCCCGATCGTAATACCAACGGTAAATATTTCCGGAGACCTTGGTACTGTACTTTGCGCTACCTCAGCATCTGAAACATTCAGCGCTACACCAACCAACGGCGGCGCAGGACCAACTTACCAGTGGTATGTCAACGGCTCTTCTGTGGGCGCCGGCGGAACATATGTTTATACTCCGGCAAACGGGGATGTTGTAAGCGTCGTGATGACCAGCAACGATATATGCGCATTCCCTGATACCGCTCTGGGAAGCTTGACAATGACCATCAGTCCGTTGCTCACACCATCAGTTAGTATTACTTCTGCACATAACGACACCACATGTACTGGCGACACTGTGCAGTTTGCCGCAGTGCCGGTATACGGAGGTACGGCCCCTACATACCTGTGGACAGAGAACAGCATCAACGTGGCCACCGGTCCATACTACATCTATGCGCCCCATGATGGCGATACTCTGGTGCTGACCATGCAGAGCAATTACCCCTGTCTCACTACCAACATCGCTATCAGCGATACATTTATTGTTCATGTGTTACCACACACGGTGAATTCATTATCGGTATCTGTATCGCAGTCGAGCGTACTTGCGGGCAGTGTCGATACATTCAGGGCTGTCGCGACAGGTGCAGGTGCATCTCCGGCTTTCCAGTGGTATATCGATGGAGTACCGGTTCTCGGTGCCACATCCGGCATGTATATTACGGACTCGCTAAAGGAAGGCCAATTGGTAAGCTGCGGCGAAACCAGCAGCTTTATGTGTTCTGAACCCGATTACATACTCAGCGGTGGTATCGCAGTTTCCGTTATTGCTGCCGGTGTAATGCAGGTGGGTAACAACACGGGTAACTTCACACTGGTACCTAACCCCAATAACGGCCAGTTCACCATTAAGGGCAACGTAGGCAGCGCAGATGATAAGGCAACTATTGCCGTTACCAACGTCCTTGGCCAGTCGATCTACAAGAAGGCCGTGCAAGCCACTAACGGAAATATCAATGAGTTGATCTCCCTCGATAAATCAGTTGCTGCGGGCACTTACCAGGTTAGTGTTACTTCCGGTGAGAACCACGTGGTATTCCACGTAGTGATAGAAAAATAAAGCAGTTCTTAAGAACATAATAAAAGCGCCCCATCAGGCGCTTTTATTTTTTGATCGAACTTGCTGACGCTATTCCGTTTTCGTCTCATGTAGCGCCAGGATGGGCGCTATCCGGCTATGAGCCATAGCATTCGTGTGGCTCTTATGAAACAGGCCTTCGAAAAAAGAATGTTTCCGGGGTATCATTACCAGCCAGTCTACACTATTCGTTTTCATAAAGTCTTCCACCGTTTTTTCTATATGTTGCACATCGTACAGGATATGGAAATGAGGATGGGCAGGGGTAAGTATGTCTATCGCGGCTTCATCAATATCCGTGGTGTTGTCGCGGTTTAAAACATCATCCTGCAAATTCAGCACATGCAGTTCTGCATTGAGCTGCATGGCCATTTCTTTTAGTTGTGTCAGCGCCGCGGTATTGCCCTCATGTTTATTGTCAAACGCCAGGCACATTTTTTCAACACGTTTATAACTCAGGCCTGGCGGAACAGCCAATACAGGGTATTTCAGATTCTTAAAAGCAGAGATCACAATGCTGTCTATCGACGATGAGTGTTCGCTCGCCATGCTGTTGCCCAGCACGATCAGCCAGGGCTCCTGGTTTCCTGCAGTATATTTTTCTATTGAATCAATAAGGTTGCCGTCTATCACAAGCCCCTGTATATCGGTTGCAGGATACGCTTTCTGAAGGTCTGCTACCATTGCTTTGATCTGATCCTCCGATTCACTTTCCACATCATTGATCATATTGGTCGGCATCGGCACATCGCTGAACATCACAGGGAAGGAAAAGGAATGTAAAACAACAACACGTGCATCCTGGTCAGCCGCGAGTTGACACGCATACTGTGTAGCATTTTTAGCCACTTCTGAAAAGTCGGTCGCCGTAATAATAAGTCGCATAAAATTGTTTTTAATAAAGGTATAAAAAAGATGCCGCCAAATACTGACCCGCATCAGCCCGGTAGCTGTTTTTAATAGGTATGGTCAAAACCAGTATCGGCAAAAGCCGCAAGTCCTGCAACCGGGCAAAAAAAATGCCCGCTGTTGCAGGCATTAATTTCATTTGTTCAGAATTTTAGTTCTTTCCCTTTCCGGAAATGAGACGATACGCTTTTTTGAAAACACATCCAGCCGTGCTGAGCAGTATGTTTATGTCCAGCCGTATGCTGCGGTTCTTCATGTAGTAAATATCCCACTGTATGCGCTTGCGCAGCTCGCGCTCCACACTTATCTCGCCTATGTAATCCTTTATCTGCGCCATTCCGGTCATTCCAGGCTTCACTTCGTGGCGTAGATTGTAGTAGGGTATACACTCAGAATAGTGGCGTGTATGAAAAAGCATATGTGGCCGTGGGCCGATCACGCTCATATCACCTATGATCACATTAAAGAACTGTGGCGTCTCATCAAGATGCGTGATCCTCAGGAACTTTCCTATGGTTGTGATGCGCTTATCATTGATCGAAACCTGTTTTATATCGGCTTCGTCATTGATGTACATCGTGCGAAATTTAAAGCAGTTAAACTCCACACCCATATATCCCGTACGTTTCTGAATAAAGAACACCGGGCCTTTAGAAGAAAGCTTGATTAGTAAAGCAATGATAGGAGTCAGCCACGACATCACCAGCACAATGAATGCTGTACTGATCACCACATCCATCACTCGTTTTACTGTATAATAATATGTTGCAGGCTCATGGTCAAGGTATTGCTGATTCATTTCGTGAAATAAATAGCGTATGCTTGCCATGTCAGACTGGGGTAGGATCTGTACAGGGGATCTTTCAAGAGTTATTTCTAAGGTTGCCTGATCTTTCATTTAAGTATTTTGGTAGAATATCTACCGGTGGGCAAAAATCGTGCTAATTTTCCAAAAAAAAGAATATTTAACAGCCAATATTTACCTTAAAGAGTGTTAAATATTTTTTTAGAAATTTATGACTACGCATATCTATACCTTATGGAGATATTTAAACTATGATAAATAAATGAAGAAATTAACATTAGTGTACCGCCTGATCGCTTGCGCATATATCGTTTCCCTCTTTATCACTCACTGTTTGCACACGTTCCGTCTTAATCGTACTGATTTTCAATATACATCAAACCGGAAAGTTTAGCTAATTTTGCCGGCCATATCAGCATTTGATATGCACTGCTTCAAAAAAGGTGATTAGTCTTAGTCGCCTCAAAATATCCCGGGTATATAAATGGAAAGAAAGGCGCGGAAATACATTACTTATTTGGTCCGGTTTGCGAAAAGCAAGCAAAAAAAACAAGTAGTCAACGACCTTGCCGCAGAAATAAAGAAGAAGGGAGTTGTTACCGGGATAAAAAGCCTCCTGCACAAAAAATCGCATTACTACTACGGCGAGACTGATGATTACCACATCGAAAACGTAGATAGTAAAGTACTATCTATACAGAACTACGACAAAAATAAGAAGGTGTCGTTACCACTTGTAGTCACGCCAAGGGTGAGTATCATAATTCCGTCATACAACCAGGTCGGGTATACCTACAATTGCCTGCATGCCGTCTTTGAACATAGTGGTTACAATGACTATGAGATAATTCTGGCCGACGATCATTCAACCGAAGACACGACAATACTGCGGGAGAATTTTGAAAACCTTGAGTTCATCTCCAACCCAACCAACCTCGGCTTTTTACGAAATTGCAATAATGCCGCATCAAAGGCCCGCGGTGAATACATTGTGTTCCTCAACAATGATACCCAGGTGCAGCACAACTGGCTTGCTGAGCTGCTGTACATTTTCGACCATCACAAAGATGCGGGTCTCGTTGGCTCAAAACTGGTATACCCCGACGGAAAATTGCAGGAGGCCGGTGGCATCATCTGGCGCGATGGCAACGCCCAGAACTACGGAAACACAGGCAGTCCATTCAATCCTCGTTATAATTATGTAAAAGAGGTCGACTACATCTCCGGCGCTTCCATAATGATAAAAAAGGCTTTGTGGGATGACATAGGCGGATTTGATGAGCGCTACCTGCCCGCCTACTGCGAGGACTCCGATCTTTGTTTCAAAGTGCGGGAAAAAGGGTTTAAAGTTATTTATCAGCCATTTTCACAAGTCGTCCATTTCGAAGGGGTCACACATGGCACCGATACCGACTCCGGCATAAAACGCCACCAGGTCATCAACCAGGAAAAATTCAGGAAGCGTTGGGAAAACGAACTGTCACTGAAATCAAAAAAAGGACAGCACGTTTTTTCGGAACGTGACCGTACCGCTGGTAAAAAACATGTCCTCGTAATTGATCACTACCTGCCGCAGATCGATAAGGACGCAGGTTCTCGTACCATCAGCAACTTTATTGATGTGCTGCTCGATCTGGGATATAGTGTCAAATTCATGGGCGAGAATTCTGCCGCCGGAATGAAATATCAAAAGCAGTTTCAGCTCAAAGGGGTAGAGGTGCTCTATGGCAGCCAGTTCGATTTTACCATGAAGCGCTGGCGGTTTTACCTGAAAGAGCATATGCGAGATCTCGATGCCATTGTGCTCAGCAGGTCATCCGTTTGCAAGCCCATTCTCAATTTCCTTTACCAGCATCGTTATAAAGGCAAAACCATTTATTATGGCCACGACCTCGGTTTCCTCCGGTTGGAAAAAGAAGGCATACTCAAAAACGATGACTCGCTGCTGAAAACCGCTAAGCGCATAAAAGCTGATGAAGATTTTATGTACAAGCGCTCCACCGATTCCCTGGCTATCAGTTCTGAAGAGATAGCGTTTCTCCGCGCATACATTACAAAGCCCATACACTATGTGCCACCATACTTTTTCGAAGTGCAGGCCAACATTGCACTATTCGAAAGCAGGGCTGGCATCTTGTTTGTCGGGGGCTTCAATCATCCCCCAAATCAGGACGCAATGAGGTGGTTTCTTGATGAGGTCTATGCTGCGCTGGATGCGCAGGGCATTCATCTTACTATAGCCGGCTCCAAAATGCCCGAATTCATTTTTAAATATCGGGAGCGCTTTCCCTCACTTACGGTATTGCCCGATGTCAGCGTTGAAGAGCTGGAAGGCCTGTACACAAAGACAAGAATCGCTATTGCCCCATTACAATCGGGTGCAGGCGTTAAGGGCAAGGTGATAGAAGCCATGGCCAAAGGCGTGCCCGTAGTCGGCACTGATGTTGCATTTGAAGGCATGCCTAAGAATGATGGCTTCATCTACAAAGGTGTAAACTCGGCAGGCGAAACGGCCGCAGAGATAATACGTGTCTACACTGGTAAAAGCAACTGGCAGCAACTATCCTCCTTCGGCAGATCATATGTCGCCGACAATTTCAACAAAGAAAACATGAAAAATGTTTTCAAAAAAATAATTGGATAGAGCGTAACGTCATTGCGAGCGGTGCGGTATAGCATCTGTGCAAGGGCCACCGCGAAGCATCTCACGAAATGCTATGTTTATGGTCTGCGCTCTCGGTTTGTTCACACGGTAGCCCCTCCCGTAAAACCTCCATCCAGCCCGAGATGAGCACTATAGAAAGAGTCCCGCTCAATAAACGCCGGCCACTTACTCTGGAATATCGCCAGCTCCTTTTCATGCTGCTGAAACGATTCTTTACTCCTCAGCGGATGTCCCCTCGTTGCAGACTCATGATGGTATAATTCCACCGGGGCCAGGTATACATTGTAATATCCGCGTTCCCGGAATTTCAGGCAAAGGTCCACATCGTTATATTCCACTGCCAGCGCCTCGTCCATTCCGCCCACTGCTTCATAGATATTTTTGCGGCACATCAGGCACGCAGCCGTTACCGCAGAATAGTTGGTGGTCGCAATCAGGCTATTAAAATACCCCGTCTCATTTTTCGTCATGCCCACAAACACATGCCCCGTATCTCTGGCGCCAACGGATACAATGCCCGCATGTTGCACTGTATCATCGGGGTATAGCAGCTTCACGCCCACTGCTCCTGTCTCCGGGTGTTGTGCATAAGACACCATCTGGGTCATCCAGTCCGCGTGCGTCACTTCTATATCGTTGTTGCACATCAGTAAATAGGCGCCCTTACTTGCCGCCACACCCACATTCATCAGCTTCGCAAAGTTGAATGGAAAGTCAGCGTCTATGCAGCTGAATTTACCTGCATATTCAGCCGTATACTGTTTCACCAGGCTAAAGAATTCCGGCGAGCTGCTATTGTTATTAAGTACGATGAGCTCATAGTCGGGATAGTCTGTTTTTTTAAAGATAGAATCAATGGCTGTCTTTATCAGAGCTGTGCCATCCTTTGTCGGAATAATCACACTCACTTTCTCAACAGTCCTGATCGCATAGTTAATATTAAATACCTCCGGAACACCAGCTTCCAGCACCTGCGCGGGCCTCCCTCTTCTTTCAAGCGCAGCTTCGAGTGCCTTCTTGGCACCTGCATGCTCTGCTCCAGGCGATGTGCGTGCCCTCTTGTGCACCAGCACTTTCGGGATGTGTCCGATATGGTTTGTCTGTTCAGTAGCACGTAGCAATAAATCGTAGATGTCTGTGAACTCATAACCGGCTGGTTGTTCTAGCTGGTCGATCAGCTGCTTTTTAATAAGCACAGTGCTTCCTACATAATTGCGCGATAAAAAAGTATCCGGCGACCAGTCGGGTTTGAAGTAAGGACTACTAAAGCGGGTGTCATCCGCCATTAGATCATCGTCAGCATACACAATGTCATCCTCGGGATGCGCATTGATGTGTCTAATAAACTCATACAGGCAATTAGGTGTCAGCAGGCATCCGGGTGTTACAAAAAAAATATAGTCGACAGAATGAAGTTGACTATTAGAAGGCGCTCCTGCGCTGCTATGTTTTCTGATGTCTTTAAGTGTTGGTGCGTCTGCAAACAGCACTTCATCAAAATTGCGATATAGTTGCGCTAATATGGAATCGCGGGTTGCTTCAAGATGTTCTGTTGGTATTTCCGGTGACGGAACTACGATCTTGATGCGGGGTTTTATTTTTAAAGCATTGGACGTTGCTTCAAAGTCTTGCTTCAGCACATTAATATCTTGTTCTGTTCTTATCCATTTGTCGTAGTTGGGTCTGTCCTGTTTCATGACCCCTGAACGTTGCAGGCGCTTGGATAACGCCTGTTTCAGCACTCCCGATCCCTGCTTTGTAAGAAGAAACGAAATGAATTTCAGCAGGCTCTTCCACTTCCCTTCGCCAGGTCCAGAAATCTTAGAAAGGTTGGTCTTCATTTCAAAGTGAAGATAGCAAAATAAACATCAAGGTAAATGCTATAGACAAAGAGTAAAGTCAAGCGATTTAGCTGACCAGAATGATTGCTGTACTCACCGGGGGAAAAGAATAAAACGCCCTAAATCTTTGTTTTGTAGCTCCATCGGGCCGCACGCTTTGCTGCGGGGCCAGATGGTATTCTCCACGACAACAGAGTATATCTTCTTTTTTTGCGCGGAGCTTTTGGAAATGTCAACCTGAGCTAAGTCGAAGGGGCCTTTCTTTTTGTTACTCTTTCTTTGGCGAAACAAAGAAAGTAAGGTAATGAGGGCCGGTTTCACAGGACAATTGCATCAGCAAGTTCTTTAGAAAATGGGGATGAAATAAAAGGCCGTGCCGTGCACGGTAAACTAAAACAGCAGCCGGTAATTCTCACATATCTCCGCCGCCGTTCCGCGATGCGTGATTTGCCCGCCTTCCATAAGTATTGCAGTATCGCATATCTTCAGCACCCCCTCAGGAAAGTGCGATACAAAAAGTATCGTCGTGCCCTGCGCCTTTATCTGGTGTATCTTGTCCATACACTTCGCCTGGAATCCCTGGTCACCTACGGCCAGCACCTCATCAATGATCAGTATGTCTGATACATTCGCCAGCGAAATAGAGAACGCCAGCCGCGCTACCATGCCCGATGAATATTGTTTCACGGGCATTCGCAGCACCTCATCGCTAAGCTCTGAGAACTCGCGTATATTGTCTATCGCATTTGTGTTCTTCCTTGCAGTTCCATATAGCGCCAGCAGCATATGAATGTTCTCATAGCCCGTAAGCTCCTGTTCCAGTCCTGCACCTATCGCAAGGATAGGCGCGAAGGTGCCATTTACTGTTACCTTTCCCTGGGCCGGTTTTATAATGCCTGCTATTGTGCGCAGCAGTGTGCTCTTCCCCGATCCGTTCCTGCCCACAATCCCCATACTTTCGCCACGGTGTATTTCCACCGAAACATCATTGAGGATAGTTTTTGTTTTGAAAGGGCTTTTGCGATGCGTGATCAGATCCTTTAAAGAGTAAACACCTACATTGTTTTGCCAGAAGCAAACATGTACGTTTTCAACCTTGATGATCGTATCTGGCGTCATTGCACGGAATCTATTATATGGCCGAAATAAATTGGTTTTTCAGCCTGTTGAAAACAAACTGGCCCACAATATACATAAATGCGGAAATGATAAGGCAGTGACTCCACATCTGCCACGATGGGGGAGTCGGCTCATAAAGAATTGCACGCCCCAGTTTTATGAAGTAATAGATCGGGTTGCACTTTATGATAAGATGATACTGCTGCTGAATGCTGCTCTCTGCATACGCTATCGGCGTCAGGAAGAAAATAGCAGGCTGTATCGTTCCCCATATAATTCCTACATCCCTGAAGAACACATTTACCGATGACAGGAGCAAATTAAGCCCTAGTGCAAATATGGCAAACAATATCACGCAGGGAAAGATGAGCAGCAGCTGAAAGCTGTATACAATGCCCCACCAGTACATAATGATCATAAACACCACCAGCGTCAGCAGCAGGTTGAAGAGCTCGCTTATTGTTTCAGATAGCGGGAAGAAGTAAGCCGGTATATTCAACGACTTTAATATGCCCGTCGATCCCACAATGCTGCCCACCGACTGTCCCGTCACATTCGAAAAGAAGAACCACATGATCAGCCCTGAGGTGACATATAATATATAGTTGTGGACGCCAGAATTAGCTTTGAACACAACAATAAAAATAAGGAGGTATAAAAGTGGTTTGATAAATCCCCAAAAAAATCCAACCAGTGAGTTCTTATACCTTAAAATAATGTTGCGTTTGCTTAAGGCATATATACGCGTGATATTTTGCACGTTG
>CAINOM010000015.1 GCA_903851455.1 uncultured Bacteroidota bacterium
TAGACCTTGTTCAGAGAGTCCTGGCTCGGATCCTGAACGAACTGGGATGTGCGCTCGTACAACTGCTCATATGGCCGCTCGTATTTATAAGGCTCCGTTTTGTAATGCCCCAGGTATAGATAAGCTAGTAGCGGGTTGACACAGTTTGTCGAAATGACGACCTTTTTGTTTTGCAGGTGCTCATTGGTCATGAGCCATTCGGTAGCAGGCTTGATGCCCAGCATGTAGTAGTCGGTCTCGTACTTGCCGTACATGCCTTTCAGTCCACCGGCGATCTCATTGTAGTACAGCGACTCAAACGGATGATTTGCGGCAGCGAACCTGATAGGTGAGATGAGGCCAACGACGATAAGACCAATAATGGCATATTTAACGGCGGCCTTCTGTGAGTTCATAATCCAGGCCAGCCCTGATGAAGCTAGCACCACCATGGGTGGGTAAATGAACAGGAAGTGCCGCCAGCCATCATAGAGGGATGACTTCTTATAAACAGCATAGGCAACCGGGAAGCAACAGGCGAATAAAACAAACAGAGAAAACAGAAGTAGCTTCTTGTTATTCTTAAAAGCTAACAACAGGGTAATGGTACCTATAGCAAAGGCCGCCAGCACGATGATCGGCGCGGTATACATCACGTACCGCGGGATGTAATACCATGGCACCTGGTTGCTGAATATCTTCTTACCATCATACAACAGACCGATGTTGATAAAGAAATTGGACATTACTTTCAGTGCCTCCAGCGGCTTATTGATAAGCCCCTGGTGTGCCCACGGCCAGCAGATGAGCGCAATGAGGTAACCTGAAATGGCTACGATAGCAATGTGCTTAATGAGGCGACCAGTGAGGATTGCTTTGGCCTGCTGGGTAAATACCGCATACACTGCAACGAACAGCACCAGGTAGGCAATCAGCAGCAAACCACCGATACGCACACCCATAGCCCAGCCAATGCTGAATACAAGACCGAGTATCTGTTTGACACTTGGATTGGGCAGCGACCGAATAAAGAGAATGATGTAATAGATACCAGCAGTATAGCCTACGGAGAACGGTATGTCTTTAGGGTTGGCGAAATTATGCCCGAACCAGCTGGGAGAGAACACCAGGAAAACAACTGCAAGTATCCCGGCATTCCAGGTACCCGTGAGCAGCTTTGCCAGCTTGCCAGCGAAAATGATACCTATAGCACCAACCAGTGCATTGATAAAGTGCATGGTGGTATAGTGATCCCAGAAATGAAAGAGGTGATAAGTGGCCGCGGTGATAAAGTCGAAGAGACCGCCGTAGTACTGTATGCCGGATGTGGTGGTCTGTGCATAAGTATCGCCATGAAAGAAGTAATTGTAAATATCGTTGCCGTAGTCAAAGTGCCAGTGTTCATCGCCAGTGACGGCGTACTGAAAGCTCATGAGCGGCATGGCTATGACCAGGAATATAGCCAGTACGTTGAAGACAGCGCGATACATGATGTGCTTGCGCTGATCAGCATTGGCGGTGTCCGGCATACGGAATGGCAGCAGAAATGTGTTGTACAGCCATATGCGGAACGAAATCGCCAGCACACCCAGCAGCATCATGAACGAGTCTTTGATCACATTCACTTTGCTCTCGGGCTGGTTTACCCAGCTGATGGGCATTTCTATTATTTTGTAATCGTTTAGATCGGCCTGGTAGAGGAGCTCTACATCATGCTCCCAGCCCTTGCTTTGCATATTGCCAAACAGCAGCTTGGCGGCACTCTTTGGATATAACTTAAAACCGCATTGCGTATCCTTGAGGCGCAGTGAAGTAAAAATCTGCACAATACTGTTGAATACGCCACCGATGAACTTGCGGCTCTGCAGCGCTTCTATCTTACCCTCTTCATGTCTGCGGGAGCCGATGTAGATGGTGTCATCACTTGCAAAAACGGCGGGATCTTTTTTCTGCCAGTTGATCAGCTCAGTGGGCCGGGTAGACATATCGGCATCCAGTGTGAGTATGTAATCTCCTATAGCCTGGCTTACTCCGTGCTTCAGCGCACTACCCTTTCCGCCGTTCTTAGGCATTTTCTCCAGCCTTACCTTTTCTTTCAGTGCGCTGTATGTGCCATTGAGTGCATCCTGTATCTTTTGAGCGGTGTCGTCTTTGCTGCCATCGTCAACAATGATCACCTCGTAAGCACCCTTCCATTTTTCCTCAAACTCAGCAAGGCCCACGAACATCAGGTCCACCCGCTTAGATTCGTTGTAACACGGGATCACCAGGGACAGCATAAAATCTCTGCTTACCGTGGTGGCTGTTTTTGCCGCTTGCGGGGTAGTAGTTGGTTGGGCCTTCTTCATTTCTTGCGGGAAATTATTTATTTAGTTTTCCTATGTACACCCAGTCGCCCTGCAGCTCTTTGCAAATATTGTCCTTTATCTGAATCTCCTTCTGCAGGTAAGCAGCAATGGGGTAGAAATTGAGATGGTGATCCATGGTGTAGTAATAGTAGCGCTGGCGCGGTGTAGCTATGATGAGTTGTTTTTTTGCGACCCTTTTTAGCTCAGCGATCGCATCTGGTAATTCCCGGAGGTGCTCTATAGTATGGTGACAGGTCACTACATCGAACGCATTATCTGCAAACGGCAATTTGTAGATGCTGCCCTTAACGTAGTCTGCATTTTTAAGCGTGGCTACATTGTCATACAGGTCGCAGCCGGTAAGTTTCAGGTCTTTCCGGTTCTCGCTCACTATGTTCAGCCAATAACCGTTGCCGCAGCCCACA
>CAINOM010000016.1 GCA_903851455.1 uncultured Bacteroidota bacterium
AGGCGGTGGCGACGCTCGTTGATCACTCCGAAACGGGGCATGATCACACGAACTTCCAGGCCGGAGTCAAACGTTTTTATCGCCAGTTTGTTGAGAATTTGCGCGAAATCCGTAAACTCTGTATAGGGGGATAGTTCGTTGGCAATTATTAAAACACGTTTCTTAGTGTCTGCAGACATGCGGAAGAATTGAATTTAGACTAAATAGAATAAAACAGGCTGCAAAATTACGAAAATATTGAATTCCAACCGTACTTTTGCCGGCGAAGCCTAAAATAGTTATATGGTTATTTTCAAAAATATTAATGATATAAAAAAATATATATCATTGAAGAAAGACGAAGGATGCAGTGTAGGCTTCATTCCCACTATGGGAGCACTCCATGCCGGGCACATCTCCCTGGTACAGAAATCGAAGCAGGATAACATGCTTTCGGTGTGCAGTATTTTTGTAAATCCGACCCAATTTAACGATAAAAAGGACCTGGAGAAGTACCCGGTGTCTACAGAAGCTGATATAGAGATGTTGCTGACAGCGGGTTGCGATGTGCTTTTTTTACCTGCCGTAAGCGAGATTTACCCCGATGGTGAGGCACATTTTAAGACCTATGACTTTGGTTACCTGGATACTGTGCTTGAAGGCGCCCAAAGACCGGGTCATTTTCGTGGGGTGGGGCAGGTAGTTGCCCGCCTGCTGGAAATCGTAGAGCCGGCTAGCCTCTACCTGGGCCAAAAGGACTACCAGCAGTGCATGGTGTTGAAAAAACTAATAGAGCTGATGGGGCTGGCGACAAAGCTGATCATATGCCCAACCATGCGCGAGGCAGATGGACTGGCCATGAGCTCACGGAATCGCAGGCTTACGGAGCCACAGCGTGTTATAGCAGGTGTTATTTATCAATGCCTGGTGTCCATACAGTCAAAACAACAGAACGGCAGGTTTGATATTGTAAAAAAAGAGTGCGAGGACCTGCTTAAGGCCAAGGGTTTCGTGCCGGAATATGTGGCACTTGCAGATGCCCGGGACCTTACTTTGCTAAGTGATTATAAAGCGGGTACACCTATGGTAGCGCTGATAGCCGCGAAGATAGGGGAGATCAGATTGATAGATAATATGCTGGTATAGCGTAGTCTAAAACGAGTGCATCACCCCAATCCCCGTTCCGCTCACATGTATCTCGTTCATTATCCGGAACCATAGGGGGCTGTATCGGCCATGAGCAGAATTCATGGCATTGTCGAACAGCAATAGAAATGCACCCTGTATGGCAACGGACTTTCCGAAACCGCTGAAAAGGGCTGGATTGTTTTTTGCATGCTCCGAGTATTTTACCAGTCCTATACCCGCACCTATATACACCAGGTCGAGGCCGGAATTTATAAGGTATATCTTCCTGTTGGCGTGATACCGGGCATATGCTTCCTGGTAATTTACGTTTTCCTTCATTTCCCTCCGCGTTCCTACCAGGCTTACCGCCGCGATAGTTGTGTTAACTACTCCCCACAATGCGTTCATTTCATGAAAATATTTCCATTCGTCCTGTTTTGCCGTAAAGTAGCCGATGCCTCCATCTACGATATTGGCTATGCCCCACACGCCCAACACCGTCATGCCGGTCTTGTTTATTTTCATACGGGCTGTATTGTACTTGGCCACTGTATCTTTAAAAGACAATTCCTGTGCGTGCAAGCCACAAGATATGGCAAGGATCAGGACAACAATAAGGGTAAATTTAGAACGCACGATATGAACTTTATCCGGCAAAGCTATAAGAAAATGAGGAAGTACAGGGCATAAAAAACGGGGCTATTGCAGCCCCGTTTTTCAATAATTTATCAATCGGATTTTGAATTAAGATTTGAGGATGTCTCTTGAGATCACCAGTTTCTGAATTTCAGATGTTCCTTCGCCTATGGTGCACAGCTTGCTGTCGCGGTAATATTTTTCTACCGGGAAGTCCTTGGTGTAGCCATATCCGCCGAAGATCTGCACCGCATCTGTAGATACGCGCACCGACATTTCAGAAGCGTAGTACTTGGCCATTGCCGATTCTTTGGTCATTTTCACGCCACGGTTCTTCATATCAGCGGCCTGGTATATCAGCATTTCAGACGCTTCGATCTGTGTAGCCATATCAGCCAGCTTAAAGGCAATAGCCTGGAAGTTAGAGATTGGCTGATCGAACTGCTGGCGCTCTTTTGAGTACTTGAGCGATGCCTCATAGGCACCCTTGCCGATGCCCAGTGCGAGTGCCGCAATAGAGATGCGACCACCGTCGAGGATCTTCATGGCCTGGTAAAAGCCTTCGCCTACAGTGCCCATTCTTTGAGCATCTGATATGCGGCAGTTATCAAAAACAAGTTCGGCTGTCTCGCTTGCGCGCATGCCCAGTTTGTTCTCTTTTTTACCTGCTGCAAAACCCGGTGTGCCGCGCTCTACGATAAATGCGCTGATGTTATTTTTCCCACGTGGCTCGCCGGTGCGGGCAAGCACAACAGCTACATTGCCGCTGATGCCGTGTGTGATCCAGTTTTTTGTGCCGTTAAGTATCCAGTCGTCGCCATCTTTAACAGCGGTGCAGCGCATATTGCCGGAGTCACTGCCTGTATTGGCTTCGGTAAGCGCCCACGCACCTATCCATTCGCCGCTGGCCAGCTTAGGCAGATACTTTTTCTTCTGTTCATCATTGCCGAAGTATAGGATATGGCCAGTGCAAAGCGAATTGTGCGCCGCAACAGACAGCCCTATAGAGCCGCAAACCTTGGCGATCTCGCTGACAACCGTAACATACTCGAAATAGCCCATTCCTGAGCCACCGTACTCGGTAGGAACCAGTACGCCCATAAGGCCGAGCTCGCCCATTTTATGAAAAAGATCAACAGGAAATTTTTGTGTTTCATCCCACTCCATCATTTGCGGGCGAATGTGTTTGTTTGCGAAATCGCGTATCATTTCCGCAATCGAGCGTTGCGCATCTGTGTAATTAAAATCCATGCTTTATATATATCAGAAGTTGTGGGGCAATTTTACAACTTTTTTTTGAAGGCAACTAAACAATTGAACACATATATGGCATGATAGTTTTGCGCTTTTTAATATGACAAATAACGAAACATACCTCGGCTCGCCGGATAATCCGAAAACTGCAGCAGTGGTATGCTACATAACACTAATAGGTTGGTTCATCGCTTATTTCGCTTTATATAGGAACAACAAGAGTGCGTTGGCGACTGTTCACCTCAGGCAAACATTGCTGCTGCACCTATTTGCGTTCATACTAAATGTGCTCAGCCTGTTCGCTTTGTGGAAATGGATACCGTATTCCATCGTGGTCGTACTGGCCCTGGCGCTTTTTATTCTTTGGGTCGCCGGCGCCTTTGCCGCAATAAATGAAAAAGAAAAGCCGATACCCGTCATCGGTGAGTGGGCGCAGAAGTTATTCCCGAATTTGTGACCTGGTTTGATCAGCTATACTAAGATGCTTCTTAAGTACTTTGAACGTAGCCGTAGGGATCGAACATACTTCAAGCAGTTGATCTATATTGGTAAACGGGCCTTTTGTAGTCCTGCGTGCTACTATTTTGGCAGCAGAGACCGGACCTATCCACTTTAGCCGCACCAGGGTGGCTGAGTCTGCGGTATTGATATTGATGATATTGGGAAGGGGCACTGTGCCGTCATCTGATGCATCGACATACTCACTCTTGTCTGACGTGTCTGCTTTTTTTACAATTGGCTGGCTGCGTTTAAAAGTTTCCCATGCGGCAACCATTTTTTTTTCTTTTTCAGGATCTGAGGCCGGGTGCACCCATAAATGCATTGTAGCGCGAACAGCAATAAGTACGATAAGTAAAGCAGATAAAGCAAGCAAACCAAGGCGCTCGGTGCGGGAAAAAGTCGCAAATGTTTTGAAAAGCTTACGCATTTGCAGGCTGGTTATTTTGCGGTAACGTATGCGTTCAAAGTTATGAATTTAAAAATAAATTAAAATGAGAAAACGTAAGTTTTTCAATATCCGAATCGCGACGTTGAGTAATTGAAGCTTTTCATTTTACTTTGCAGCATGTACACATCGCAGGACGAAAAACGCTTGTATGAGCAGGCGAAACATTTACTGAAAGAAGATGCCGGAAGCGCTAAGGAGTTGATACCGCAACTGCGGGAAGTGATCGTTTATGCAGAC
>CAINOM010000017.1 GCA_903851455.1 uncultured Bacteroidota bacterium
GCTTCGAAGAGCCAAACCCTATGGCCGTCAGCCTGCTTTCTGCAATACCTCCCAATACCAATTGTTTTTTCACCTCATCCGCACGATCCTGGGAAAGCTTCATATTCACCTTTGGGTCACCCGCATTATCCGTATGACCACCGATCTCCAGTTTCACGGTCGGATTCGATTTCATCAGTTGCACCAGGTCGGCGATGAATGTCATACTTTCCTGAGTAATGGTAGATTTATTACGATCGAAAAGGATGTCATGAGTAACGAATTTCTTTTCGGTCAATATCTGCGCCACGGAGCCTTTGTCCTTGATCTTAATTTCGGTATTCGCACCGCCATCTTTGCTGCCACCAGCGCTTGCAATGGCGCCGGCCATAGCGCCGCCAGTGCTTACCCTGAAGTGCTTATATCTAATGGGGGGTATGCAGCTTAAAGAGACACCATAGGGTGTAAATTTGGAATCGGCCAATGAGGCAACAGGATATTTGTCGATGTAAATCTGCATAGCCCTGCTCCTGTAAACAATCGCCATGTGGTGCCAGACCCCGCTGTTGAAATTGGGGTATTTCACGGTAAGTAAGTTCTGGTCGTTGCGGCCAACCACGGACAATGTGCCGAGGTAGTGCATATGCACGATCGTTTTTAAGCAAGAGTCTTTGTTAGGTGACATGTAATAAACGAGCTCGGCACATCTGCCCAGGGAATCATAGGTAAAATCAAAGTCGACAGCAAACGTTTCAGGTAAATTGTTTGCTTCAAGCATATTGGGGTCCATGAACCTGGTGCTGTTTTCCATCACAAGCGCATGTTCATTGCTATCGTTCTGCACCTTACAGAAAAGGGGACTCTCAGGATAGCCCGCAACCGCACGTTTCGTGCACAGCGACAGATGCCATCTGGCAGGGAATGCCCCGAGGGTATCCAGTCCGAAATTATCTTCAAAAATTATGCGATCACCGGGAGTGAATTCACCCGACCTTGATTGATTTTGTGCGCTGCATACCATGTTACCCGCAGCAGCAAACAATATGACTAAAATGTAAATAATCCGTTTTGGCATCTCTAAAAAGCTGTAAATATAAATGTTCCTCCCAAATTTATAGGATTTAAGTGACGGCCTGTCGGGCAAATGCCCCGTTCGCCTTATATTTGCCATCATACGTTATGGAATTAGCTAAGAATTTTCAGCATACAGAAGCCGAACTAAAGTGGTATGCGCATTGGGAAAAATCGGGATATTTTAAGAGCGAGCCGGATGACCGTCCGCCCTATACTATTGTAATGCCGCCGCCGAATGTGACCGGTGTGCTGCATATGGGTCATGCATTGAATAACAGCGTGCAGGATATATTGATACGCCGTGCCAAAATGATGGGGTACAACACCTGCTGGGTGCCCGGCACCGACCATGCATCTATTGCCACGGAGGCAAAGGTGGTGGGCATGCTGCGGGAGAGAGGCATAGATAAGAAAACTATGCCCCGTGATGAATTTCTGAAATATGCGTGGGAGTGGAAAGAAAAATACGGAGGCATTATACTCAAACAATTGGAAAAGCTGGGTTGCGCGCTCGACTGGAGCCGTACCAACTTCACCATGGATGATGCCTACTATGCGTCTGTGATCAGGGTATTCACTGACTTGTACGAAAAAGGGCTCATATATCGTGGGGTAAAGATGATCAACTGGGACCCTAAGGCCAAGACGGCCCTCAGTGATGAAGAGGTAATACACAGGCAGACCAATTCGAAGCTGTATTATGTACGTTATAAGTTAGATACGGGTAAGGATGAATACGTCACCGTCGCCACAGTTCGTCCCGAAACCATCCTGGGCGATACTGCCGTATGTGTGCATCCTGATGATGAGCGATATGCACATCTAAAGGGACAGTATTGCTTTGTGCCATTGCTGAACCGCAGGATACCGATCATTTTTGACGATTATATAGATAAGGAATTTGGTACCGGTGCGCTGAAGGTTACGCCGGCCCACGATATCAATGACTATAACCTGGGCCTGAAACATGGCTTACCGGTAATTGATACCCTGAATGACGATGGCACGATGAGCGAAGCCGCCCAGCTATATATAGGTATGGATCGCTTTGCCACCCGCAAAAAAATTGTGGAAGACCTTAGGGCCGCAGGCAACCTGGTAAAGAAGAAGACTATAGTAACCAGGTAGGGTATAGTGAGCGCACCAACGAAGTGATAGAGCCACGGTTGTCAATGCAATGGTGGTGCAATATGCAGGAACTGGCCAAGCCAGCGCTGGAGGCGGTGATGAGCGACCAGATAGAGTTTCACCCGGCCAAGTTCAAGAATACCTACCGCCACTGGATGGGGGGTATCAAGGATTGGTGCATCAGTCGGCAACTATGGTGGGGGCAGCGCATACCTGCATGGTATGACACTGAGAACAGCCTCTACGTGGCGAAAACTAGTGAAGCTGCCCACGAACAATACAAGGCAAAAAAACCTGAGCTGGCAGCTAAACAGCCCGAACTGAGGCAGGATGAGGATGTACTGGACACCTGGTTCAGCAGCTGGCTGTGGCCTATGGAGGTATTTGACTGGA
>CAINOM010000018.1 GCA_903851455.1 uncultured Bacteroidota bacterium
AATTGTGAGAACTTCTTTGATACCGAACACAACCCTGCAAAAGAAGATGAAGACTTTACACCACAGGGCAAGTACCACTATACGCAGCGCATCTATGAGCAGAAGCTCCACAACATAGCCACGGTCATCCGGAGCATGGGCAGCGAAGGGCCTGCCATCATAGGCCTGGCTGAAGTGGAGAACAGCACAGTGCTCAACGACCTCACTCACCAGCCGGAACTGCAGCACGCAAACTATAAGTACGCGTGGTTCGATGGGCCTGACCCGCGGGGCATAAACGTCGCCCTGCTGTACAATCCGCAGTACTTCACACTCCTCAGTTCCGAGCCGCTGCATGTTGACCTTTCCGCATTCAGTGGCAAATCACGGACGCGCGATGTGCTGCATGTGCATGGCATACTCAGCGGCGACTCCGTCGATGTATTTGTAAACCACTGGCCCTCCCGCCGCGGTGGTGAAGAGGCCAGCGACGACAAGCGCGCAGCAGCAGCACAGATAGACAAAGACGCAATCGCAACCGTGGTGAAAAGCAGACCAGCGGCAAAGGTCATCCTCATGGGCGACCTCAACGACAACCCCACCGACAACAGCATCACCGCCGTACTCGGCGCCAAAGCAGCTCCAGCCGAAGTCAGTGAAAGCGGCCTCTACGACCCCTGGACAGACATCTACAAAGGCGGCGCCGGCACAGAAGCCTTCCGCGGTACCTGGAACCTTTTCGACCAGGTGATCATATCCGGCAGTTTCCTCTCCAACAGGAACCACAAACTCCACTACGAGCAGGCGGCCATCTACAGGCCCGATTTTATTGTAGACCATTACAAGGGGCACGATGGCGAGCCGCACCGTTCATTCGCCGGCACACACTGGATAAACGGTTACAGCGACCATTTCCCCGTTATTCTTTACCTTTCAGCAACGAATTGAAATGGAAATGTTCGTTTTTCATGATCATAAAACAGGCCACCCTGGCTTAACTTACGACTTATGACTTACGACTTACGACTCATAAGATGAACATCAACGAAGTGCCGCAGGACAAGCGGAACATAAAGCAGGGAGACAACCTCAAAAAACTAGTGTATGCCGTAGACAAAGACGGTAAGTACACCGGTGTGGGCTCCGTGGGCTGGGAAGCCGAGAATGTCGCCATTCAGCAGGCGTGGGACGATATCGATGAGCACCTCGCCGAGACTGAAGCGCAGGTGCGTGCCGGTACCCTCAGCCCCATTCCTTACTTCATGCTCAAAAACCTGATGGACCTGCCGCTGCTGGCCCGCTATGCCGGCAAATGGCAGTGGCAGGTGAAGCGACATTTCAACCCGCGGGTATTCAATAAACTAAGCCCTGCCATGCTTGCCAAGTATGCGCAGATATTCAACATCACAACCGCCGAGCTCACGGGTTTCGGGAAAAAGAACTCATGAACCCAATACCATTTATACACCACCAGCACGCCCATTGCGAGAGCGGCGTTACCGCCAATCTCTTGCAGCACGAAGGCATCAGCATCAGTGAGCCCATGGCATTCGGCATAGGCTCCGGGCTGTTCTTCGGGCATATGCCCATGCTCAAGGTAGCCGGCACCCCCGGCACCACTTACCGCCTGTGGCCCGGCGCCATCTTTCAGCGGGTGGCTAAGCGCCTGAATATACAGGTGCATACCGAAAAGTTCAGCAGCCCCGATAAGGCCATGCGCGCGCTCGATGATGTCCTTGCCACCGGCAAGCCCGTAGGCATACTTGGCAGCGTGTTCTACCTGCCTTACCTGCCGGAGGCATTTCGCTTTCACTTCAATGCCCACAACTTTGTGGCATATGGCAAGGAGGGAGATGAATACCTCATCAGCGATCCTGTGATGGAAGAGACCACCCGCATTGCCCCTGCCGACCTAGTAAAGTCGCGCTTTGCAAAGGGTATCCCCGAGCCGAAAGGGCGCATGTACTACGTCACCGGCATCCCTAAGGAGATGGACCTGCCCAGGGCTATAGAGCAGGGTATAAAGCAAACTTGCTTTTTTATGTTCGCCCGGCCATTACCGTGGTTTGGCAACAGGGCTATCTTCCTCCTTGCCGACCAGATCAGCCAATACCCCAAGAAGCTGCCGCCCCGCAAGGCCGCTCTCTACCTCGGCAATGTAGTGCGTATGCAGGAGGAGATAGGCACCGGCGGCGCTGGCTTCCGGTATATCTATGCTGCCTTCCTGCAGGAGGCCGGCCAGCTCTTGAAGCGCGACGACCTCCTGGAGCTCTCTGCAGAGATGACTACCATCGGCGACGACTGGCGCCACTTTGCCTACAGTGCGGCCCGCATACTCAAATCCCGGCAGTCAGACCTCGTCTCTTACGATGAGCTCAGCGAGCTCCTCCGCAAATGCGGCACCCAGGAGCGCGAGCTGTTCCGGAAGCTCAGCAAACTGAAATGGTAGTTGTTTAACCGCAGAGACGCTGAGGCGCTAAGGAAATCTGGAACATGCTAAGTGCACGCAACACCTCCACTCCTGTTTTTAGGAGGGGATGACTGGACGCTTGCGTCCGGTCTCGGGTGGTTGACTCGCGTACAGCACTCCTCCGCCGCCCTACTTAATATGACAAAATCCCTTACCTTTGCACCCTAAATTTAACGGTGCACGACAGGGTCAGACATATCATAGTTGGTTTTATTGATTTCTTCCATAGGCCATTTACCCGGGTTATCCCTACCCAAACCTTCCGCTACCTTGCGTGCGGGGGTATCAATACCGTGCTCAACATTGTTATCGACTCCCTGGCTTACAATCACCTGTTTCACCGTCACCCCGTGCACATATACGGCGGCCTGTCTATAGCCGCCGAAGTTGCAGCCTGGCTCATTGCCTTTTCTATCAGTTTTCCGGCGGGTTTTGTGTTGTCGCGCCATGTGGTGTTCCCAGAGTCTAACCTCCATGGCCGCATACAGCTGTTCCGCTATGCGCTCACCACCGCTACGTTTATATTGCTCACCTACCTGCTCATCAAGGCCTTCTCTTACTGCCTGCCTATGATCAACCAGACCGTGCGCTATACCGCCATCTGCATCATCACCGCAGTGCTTAGCTACATCTCCCAGCGCCGCTTCACGTTCAAGACCGTGGAAGAGAAAGGGCTGAACCTTGATTAATAGATTTTTTAAAAATTTTGGTACTTAGCCGAGGAGCTACTATTAAACTTCAGTGGCGTTGGCACCGTGCGAGTTCGGATTTCTAATGAGCTTGTCCTGAGCCAGTCGAAGGATTGCCACGCTCGCTTGTACGTTCGGTTCAT
>CAINOM010000019.1 GCA_903851455.1 uncultured Bacteroidota bacterium
CTTACTCGGTTTTTTCATATACTGTGTTTTTAAAGTTCCACCTATTTGTGGACTTTGACACAGTTTAATTTACAGCCTCTATTTATATGGCGTTGTGTCCGCCGGCTGCGGCTATCTCCAGTGCGCGCTTCACATTTTCCTGTCCATTTACATCGTTGAAGTCGATCTCAAAATTGCTTTGGGCATCGTAAAATTCTTCGCGGGTGTTTACAACGGTTGGCTTTAACTCTTGTGTTTTGTTGAAGAAGCCTATTACCTCTGATATATTTTCTACCCCATAAACGTCCAGGTTGTTCACCATGCCAGCTTCGCGGGCATTGGCTTTTGGTAGTATCAGGCCTTTGTATTTTTCTTTACGCGCTTGTATGGCTATAGGCAATGCACCCTTGATGGGCTGTACGCTGCCATCCAGCGATAGTTCACCCATTATTATGTATTGGTCCAGTTCTTCGGCCGGTACCTGGCCGGTGGCTGCAAGCATACCCAGCGCTATAGGCAGATCGTATGCGCTGCCCGCTTTCTTTATATCCGCCGGGGCCATGTTCACCACCACCTTGGTGCGGGGACGTTCGAAACCTGTGTTCTTTATGGCAGATAGTATGCGTTCTATACTTTCTTTCACGGCACTGTCGGGCAGGCCTACAATGAAATAACCGGTAGTACCCTGGGCAAGGTCTACTTCCATAGTGATGGTCAGTGCTTCTACTCCATATACCGCGCTGCCGAATACCTTTACGAGCATCTTCTAATATTAAGGACTACAAATATAATGCACCCGCCGCCAGATTTTCGGTCTCGCTAAAAAGTGACGCCACATAGGCGCGGGCCCGCGGATCTCAGGTTACGTTTTTAGAGATCGCAATGGTATACGCCTGGCTCATTTTATAAGCTGAAAGTTAACAAAAGCAGCACATTACAGCCAGCGTGGACTAGTTTCAAATATTTTTTGTGCTTATTTCTAACACTTTCTCATAATCACACGTCTATGTAGGTAAGGATACTTTTATGAACCGCGCTTATACATATTTACTGGTCTTTTGCAGCATAGCGGTGTTGTTTGCTACCTCCTGTAAGAAGGCGGCCTACAACAGCAGTGCGGTGGCGTCGGTAAATACAGATGAGTCGAAACTTAACCAGCTTTTTTCCGGTTTTCGCGCTACGCCTCAGAATATCGCCGTAGATGCCGGCAGCAGCCACGTAGTATATTGTCTCAATGGTACCCGGCTGGCCTTCTACCCGAATTCTTTCAAGGACAAGAATGGCGCCACAATACCGAAGGGTAAGATAAATCTGCAGATAACGGAGGCTTATACGCCCGGAGATATGATCGCCAGCAGGGTAGCAACCACTTTTAACGGGCAGTTGCTGACCAGCGGCGGGCAGGTGCAGATCGTAGCGACCATGGATGGCGAAGAGGTTTTTGCGAACAAATATGGTATTGGCTTCAGGCAGCGTACGCCAACGCAGGAGCATATGTCGCTATACTATGGCGATGCAGGCAATGCAGACTCTGTAATAACCTGGGGCACGCCACCAGTGCAGCAGAACGGGACTTTTGTAACCGGTACGGTTACGATGTCTGATACCGCATTGGTAGTGATCATGACCACCTCCGGGACTTATACGCTAACAACTCATACTGCGCCGATCACCTATTACCAGTTCGACAGCTGTGCTAATTTTAACTGGGTCAACTGCGACTATTTTTATACCTCCGGTGCACAGCTAACAGATGTACGCGTAATGCTGCCGGATACGAGCTTCAACCAGTCTAATACGGAAGTGTACCTGGTATTCCCTACTATCAATGCGGCGGCGCGCATGACCGAGTATACCTCTTCATCGCACACCTTCCACCTCGCAAAAGGGTATTACATACCCGTAGGTATGCAGGTAGATGTGGTTGTGGCTGCGAATAAGAATGGCGGCTACTATTATTTTCAGCAGGATGGTGTAAATACGGACGACAATATGTTCTTATTTGCGCAGATGTCGATAGTAAGCCTTGATTATATACGTGCTCAACTCCAGAATTTGTAATGTTCATACCTATAAACCTAATCTATAACCCTAAACCTATAAGCCAATACCTATAACCCGGTTCCTCTAAGCTCTAACCTATAACCCTCAACTTAGCCCTTCATAACATGTCGGGCTTTTTTTATTTTTCTTTAACAGGTACTATGCATTGCATAGTATTGTTTTTTGCCTACCTTTGTTTTCAGAATTGCAGAAAATGGCTATCGAGAACACAGAATCGCAGATGAGGAAGGGGTTGCTGGAATTATGTATCCTGGGGATCATACAAAGGCAGAAAGAGGCATACCCCAGTGATATACTGGAACAGCTGAAGGGGTCGAAGCTGGTGGTGCTGGAAGGTACATTGTATCCTTTGCTTACCCGGCTGAAGAATGGAGGCTTTCTCAGTTACCGCTGGGAGGAGTCGCTATCCGGACCGCCAAGGAAGTATTATTGTCTCACGGACGAGGGAGTGAAGTTTTACGAACAGCTCCGGACAACGTGGGATGAATTAAGCAATGCCGTAAACAACTTAACTGTTTCATTATAAAAAATCAACTGTATGCAACGTATCATTCAGATAAACATAGCTGGTAGCATCCTGCCGATAGAAGAGGATGCCTACATCATTTTAAAGGAATATATCAATACACTCGGTCGCCAGTTCACCGGCGATGACGGTAAAGAGATCATAGAAGACATAGAGAACAGGATCGCCGAGCTGTTCAGCATTCGCCTGCAGGGTGGCTCCCCGGCCATAGACCGCGCCGATGTGCAAAAGGTGATAGACACCCTTGGCTCAGCTGCCGACCTGCATGACGGCCCAACAGGCCCCGGAACGGGTCGCAGCCAGGCAAATGCGGGTTCATCGTCATATGCATATAATGCCAGGACCGGCCCATCACGCCCGTACCCTTATACGCACGACCGGCTGCTGCGCGACCCATATGACAAAGTGATAGGCGGTGTGTGCAGCGGGGTAGGGCACTACTTCGATATTGATCCGGTGATTGTGCGTATCATCATGGTAGCGCTGTTCTTTACGTTTGGTGTAGGTTTTATCGCCTACCTGATCGCGTGGATGGTAATACCTGCGGCACGCAGCCGCGAGGAATTGTTCAACATGAACAATGGCAACCCGATCACGTTTCATGACTTCAGCCGCAATGTAGAGACAGAGCTGCAGGACCTGAAGCGCCGCGGCGAACAGATGAGCCGTGAGCTGAAAGACTTTTTCAGTAAGAAGAGATAGTCTTTAGGAATTAGGAATTTGTTCTTTGGAATTTGGTACTTCGACTTCGTCCAGGATGACAATTGGCATGCGCTTTTAGTTTAGTTTTGCCATCCGCGACTTACGATTCCTGACTTACGACTTATGACTAAATCATACAAACATCTTTTCTTCGACCTGGACCATACGCTTTGGGATTTTGACAAAAACTCGGAAGCCACCATGAGGCAACTGTATGGAGAATACGAGCTCAAGAAAAGGGGCATCGAGGATTTTGATGAGATGTACAAGATCTATGTAGTGCATAATGACCGCCTGTGGGACCGCTATCGCAATGGATTTATAAAACGGGAGGAGCTGCGCTGGAAACGCATGTGGCACACGCTGCTTGATTTCAAAATAGCAGATACATCACTGGCGCACGAACTAAGTACAGCTTACCTGGAGATACTTCCCACACAAACGCTGTTATGCCCGCACGCTAAAGAATTACTTGACCACTGCAAGGGCCGCTACGAGATGCACCTGATCACAAATGGCTTTGAGACCACGCAACGGCTGAAGCTCCAATACTCAGGCATATCGCGCTACTTCACCCATCTCATTACATCTGAGAAAAGCAACAGCATGAAGCCGCATCGCGATATCTTTGATTTCGCGCTGAACATATCGAAGGCGGAAGCCGAGCACAGTATTATGATAGGCGATGCTATAGATATAGACATCCTTGGCGCCATCAATGCCGGCTGGGATACTGCCTATTATAATCCGCACAATGTGCCGCACAATCGCAAGCCTACTTATGAGGTGAAGCACCTGGAAGAGCTGATGAAGATATTTTAGGTGAATTTTGTAAAACAGGAATTTGTGTCTACAAAAAGGGATTAATTATGGTCAGTGTATTTTCTATTATTTGACCATGCTGCATATCTTCTGAATAAATTGTCTTACATCCGCCTAAAATTGCTGCAGATAATATAGTACAATCATACCATTGAAATTGATATTTTTCTCTCAATTCAAAAGCCTTTTCTATTGTGGCGATGTTCACAGGACTTATAGTGCAATAAAGTGAAAGCATTTTTGCATGCCCGGTGACATCGTTCAGAGTTAATTCCGTAAATTTTTTCA
>CAINOM010000020.1 GCA_903851455.1 uncultured Bacteroidota bacterium
TCCTTCATGCCGCCTATCCACAACACTTTGTCACGCAGACCTATCTCTGCAAAGTTGAGTATAGCGGCGCGCATACTGGTCGGGTTAGCGTTGTACGCATCCAGTATTATTTTGTTGCTTCCTTTTTGCAGCCACTGCGATCTGCTGTTATCCGGATTGTAGCCTGCGATAGCGTCTGTTATCTCTGTTATCGGGACATCAAAATGGAGACCTGCAGCTATGGCCACCATTACATTCGGGAAGTTGTATGCGCCTACCAGTTGCGTATTCAGCAGCGTTTCTTTATCGTCTTGTTTCACAGCTACTGCAAGGAATACATCATTCATTACGGGCTGCCCGATATAGTCCGCATTTTCAGTTCCGTAGGTCACCTGGCTGGCAATATCGTGAGCCATTGGTTGCAGGTAGTCGAGATCTGTGTTGCGGAATATAGTGCCGCTATGCTCCCTCAGGAAATCATAAAGCTCACCCTTTCCTTTCCGCACGCCTTCTATGCCTCCAAATCCTTCTATATGCGCCTTACCACAGTTGGTTATGATGCCATGCGTTGGTTCTGCTATCGCACAGTAACCTGCTATCTCTTTCTGGTGGTTGGCGCCCATCTCTATGATGGCCATCTGTGCATCGTCTTTGATCTTAAGCAGCGTAAGTGGCACACCGATATGGTTGTTTAGATTCCCCTCCGTGGCGTAGGTAATAAACCGCTTGCTCAACACTACTGCTATCAACTCCTTGGTCGTCGTTTTTCCGTTTGATCCGGTAATGGCAATGAACGGAATATTGAATTGCCTGCGATGGTGCCGGGCCAGTTGCTGCAGGGTACCCAGCGTATTGTTTACAACAATGCAGCGGTCGTTGATGGCATATGCGGGATCATCGATTATCGCATATGCTGCGCCTTTATACAGGGCTTCCTGTGCAAAGGTATTGCCATTGAAATTGCCACCGCTCAGTGCGAAATATATGCAGCCTTGCTGAAGCTTACGGGTATCGGTTTGTACCAGCGGGTGCCGGCGGTATAACTCATACAATGCGGTGATGTTCACAGGTATTATTTTGTTGTAAAAATAAAGAACCCTCCTGATTTCAGGAGGGTTCTTATACTAAGTTTGAAAGTTATTATCTTTTGTGCCTCTTCTGGTTGCCGAAGCTGTTACCACCTGGCTGCTCATCGCCATCGGGGCTGCCAAGGCGGTCCATTACACAACGGAAACCGATAGTGCAGCTGGCAGTGTTACCCTGTATGTAACGACGGGTGCCCGGAGATAACCAGTATGGACGATCAGCCCATGATCCACCCTTGTATACTTTAGTAGAGTCATTCACCAGTGTGTTCACACCGTACTGGTAAACATACTGCGACAGGCTATCACCATCTTTGTAGTTGTTCAGATCTCCAGTCCTGGTTTCGTAGCGGTTGCTTGCCTGTACTTCAGCATTGCTCATGTTAACGTAAGGAATGTGACCGATGCTATCCCTGTCTTCGATAGTACCATCATCCTGTATCGCTGGCCTCTGGTAAACGTTGCCGCGGAAAGGACGGAATTCATCAACATCTTCATGTGAAGAAGGACGGTAAGTATCCATTACCCATTCGTTCACGTTACCAGCCATATTATAAAGACCGAATGCGTTTGGCAGGTAAGAATGTACCGGAGCAGTGATATCTGCGTTGTCATTCAGTCCGCCGGCTACGCCCATCGCATCGCCTTTAGCACGCATATAGTTACCTTCAAATTCGCCTTGATACTGGTTGTGAAGTCCGTAACGTGTCGTATTCTTAGGACCCCATGGCAGCGTGTTACGGTCTGTAACAACTTCCTCACCACGACGGCGTTTGTTCTCAGGAGTTGGGTTATTACCGATCAGGCCAAGTGCAGCATATTCCCACTCTGCTTCTGTGGGCAGGCGATAGTCAGGGAAGAATTCACCGTCAGACATATTGTATGGACGGTAACGGTCATCACCTGTTGCCTGTGGGTCAAGGTTCCTTTTCTGCCCGCCACCGGTATTACCCTGGTACTGGCCATTCATATAAGTTTCAGTAGTAAACACGTCCTCACCAGATTGCTCCGGGTTTGGCTTCAATGCGCCAAGTTTTGCGATGAGCACATACTCATTCACACGGTCTGTACGCCATTTACAAAAATCATTAGCCTGGTACCAGCTCACACCTACTACCGGGTAGTTATCATAAGCAGCTGCACGGAAGTAGTTCTTCACGTAAGGCTCATTGTATGCCAGAGCTGAACGCCACACTGTTGAGTCAGGCAAAGCCCTTTGCACTAACTCAGGATAGTCATTTCCATAGGTACGGCCCATCCAGTAAGTGTATTCACGGTAGCTTACGTTAGCGACTTCTGTCTCATCCATATAAAAAGAAGAAACGGAAACAGTGCGCCTGATGCTGTTATTTTCCAGAGTCGGCATTTCGTCATCAGTAGCGCCCATTGTAAATCTGCCGCCTTGCACAAACACCATGCCTATTGGGCGAGGTTGTCCTTTGAACGTTGCAACATCATAACCACCCCATGAAGATTGGTTCAGAGGCCATCCCGTTACCTGCGATATGCCGGCACCTGTTCCTTTGCTGTGTGAGTTCTTTGAACAGGCA
>CAINOM010000021.1 GCA_903851455.1 uncultured Bacteroidota bacterium
CAATGTCCGGCACTATGCGGTCATCTGAGTAGTCCCCACCGCCTATTACATTACCAGCTCTCGCCGCAGCGATAGCCTTTTCATGCAGGTGATAATCTTTAGGATTAAAAAACGATCTGCGGAAAGAATCAATAACTATCTCAGCAGATGCCTTGCTCGCGGAATATGGGTCATATCCACCTAGCTTATCATCTTCTTTAAATGGCAGTCCACGTTCCGGGTTGTCATATACCTTGTCGGTCGTGATCATCACGCCCACGCAGGCAGGCACCAGGCTACGCAATGCATCCAGCACATGGGCTGTGCCCTGCGCATTTACCATAAAGGTATACGATGGCATATCATAACCGCGGCGCACAAGCGGCTGAGCGGCCAGGTGAAACACAAAATGAGGCTCATATCGCACTATCTCGGTCTGCAGTTTCTGCATATCGCAGACGTCTGCGATCACAGAACTGTAACAAAGCTTATCTCCTTCTACCTGGTTGTAGAGATCGTTCTTTTTTTCCGGGGCCAGTGAATACCCTTTTACATTGGCACCCAGCCAGTGCAGTATCTGCAGCATCCAGGCACCTTTAAAACCCGTATGCCCGGTCAGGATCACACGCTTGCCGTTAAATATCGAGCGCAGGTATTCTGCGGTTACCACTTTTTCCATATAGGGTCAGTTTGCCAGAGGTGTTCTAATTCTTCTTTGTCGCGCAGGGTGTCCATACATTTCCAGAAGCCCTTGTAGCGGTATGCTGCTATCTGCCGGTCGCGTGCCAGGTCGTCCATTGGCTGGCGCTCCCACATTACATCGTCTGCATCATCATGCAGGTATTTGGCTATTTCCGGCTCTACAATAAAGAATCCACCGTTGATCCATGTACCGCTATCTGCAGGTTTTTCTTCAAAGCTTTCTATGGTGCCGTTCTCCTCCATCTTTATCACCCCGAACCGGCTGGTAGCCTGTATCGCGGTCATGGTGCATATCTTGCCGCTTTGTTCGTGGTATTTTAGTACCTCATCCAGGTTCACATCACATACACCATCGCCATAGGTAAGCATGAAACGCTCGTTACCCACATAGGGCAAAACCCGCTTCAGGCGTCCTGCCGTCATGCTATCCACTCCTGTATCTATCAAAGATATCTTGAATGGCTCAGCTGAGTTCTTATGCACTTCCACCGAATTATTGGCGAGGTCGACAGTGATATCCGCATTATGCAGAAAGTAATTGGCAAAATATTCCTTGATCACCCAGCTCTTATAACCCAGGCAAATAATGAATTCTGTATGTCCGTATGCGGCATAGATCTTCATGATATGCCACAGAATGGGTTTACCGCCTATCTCTATCATAGGCTTTGGCCGCAACGACGACTCTTCCGAGATACGTGTACCCCTGCCGCCCGCAAATATGACTACTTTCATTTGAAATTGATTATGTTTTCAACGGCCAAATGGAACCCGGCCGCTTCATGGGAACAAATATAATAGATAAAGGTTAAAGGGGTAAATGGTTAAAAGGTTAATTAGTTAATTAAGGTGAAAATGGAATCAGCCCTGGAATTTCCGCGCAAATAATAAATAAGTACTTTTACTAACCTACTAATCGATGAAGATATTATTTCAAATACTTTTTTCTCTACCTCTTCTTGCGAATGGACAAGCTATTGACACCAGTCAATACGCAGTTATTAAATTCGATAGTTTAGAGAAAATCTATATTGTCAATGAAATTTTTCCAATACATTCCAGACCCGCTGATTTAGATAAAACAGAAATAGCGCACATTGGGTTGCTGTTGGAAACATGCATAACTGAATACAATAAAAATCAGGAACACCAACACGCAAAAGAGATTAAGATCGATCCGCAACTAAAATACAAACTCACTATTCCGCTGCAGGTTTATCAAAGACAATATGTCCCGGTGCTGACAACCGAAAATGAAAAATTAGTGTACTATAATTGTTTTTGCAGCGCACACGATGAATGGAGGAAGGAATTAATTGATGCGAATGATATGGGGAAATGTTACTTCCAATTGATGGTTGATCTGACTAAAAATAAATACTACAGCCTTTTTGTCGAGGAAAATCATCCGTAATTACCTGGGGAAAACAGTAAATCGGTTGATCTTGATTAAACTGAGGTTCTGATTATTTTATATATTTTTACCTCCCTAAAATCTAAACTGCATGAAAAAATTTGTACGTTTTATGGCCGCCCTGCTATTTGTTGTCATAGTCGCACTAGTGGTATTAATGTTGGTAGAACCACAGGAAGTAACCGTCGTGCGCACTACCTACATTAAAGTTCCCAAAGACGTTGTTTTCGAACAAATAGTAAATTTCAAAAACTGGCCTGCCTGGGATCCATGGGAGCGGATGGATTCCGGTAAAATGAAGAGAACCCTGTTTGGCACCGATGGCGCGCCCGGCAGCGGATATACATGGGTAGGCGACAAAACAGGCGCCGGCGAAATGAAGGACAGTGCTGTTAGCGGCACCGATATGCTTTACAAACTCACATTTACCAAGCCACACGGCAGTGCCTGGGGCCATCTGAAAGCTGATAACAGCGCGGGGATGACCAAGGTGACCTGGACCTGCAATATGCACTTCGGTATGCCGGCAAACGCAATGCTGGTGTTTATGAATATGGACAAAATGCTGGGCCCTGATTTCGAGAATGGCCTGGCAAATATGAAAGCTTTACTCGAAAACAAGGCCGCCGCTGCTCCCGCCACTCCCGCTATCCAGGTTACTGAGGTTGATTATCCCGCCCACACCTTCCAGGGGCTGCATAAAACAATATCCATGAATGCTATGGGTGATATGTTTAAACTGTTTGACGACGCCAAAGAGGTAATGGCCAAAAATGCCGCTGATAAAATAAATGGTAAAAGCGCAGGTATTTACTTCACCTGGGATACCGTAAAAAAGGAAACAGATATGGCCGCAGTATACCCGGTATCGGAAGCGAAGACCATAAAGGATGTGGCAGTTTTCAACATACCTGCGTCAAAAGCGGTTATGGCGGTCCTCAGGGGCG
>CAINOM010000022.1 GCA_903851455.1 uncultured Bacteroidota bacterium
CTAACAAAAGCGAACTGGCAACCGGCTATGGTACGCTGTATGGGGATATGGCTGGCGGGCTGGGCGTGCTGGGTGATCTGTATAAAATGCAGGTGTATGCCCTGGCGCGTTACATCAACAGGGATAAAGAGATCATTCCACAGAACATCATAGATAAAGCGCCGAGTGCCGAGCTGCGACATGAGCAGAAAGACAGCGACAGCCTGCCGGAGTATGATGTGCTTGACCCAATACTTTATCAGTACATAGAGCGCCGGCAGGGGCCGCGGGAGATTGTAGGACTGGGCAATGATGCCGCGCTTGTTTCGCGGATACTGAAGCTGGTAAATAACAATGAATACAAGCGCAATCAATTCTGCCCGATCATACGGGTATCGCCAAAGGCATTTGGAATTGGGAGAAGGGTGCCGATAGTGGGCAAGTATCTGGCGTAGTCATTGTATGTGATATTTTCTTTCTAAATTTGCCAAAGAAGAAACCAATTATGGAACTGGCCGATCTTGATCTTAATAAATTGTACTCCTACGCAGACTATTTCAAATGGCAATTTGAAGATCGTGTTGAGTTAATAAAGGGCAAGATATTTAAGATGAGCCCAGCGCCAAATTTTGATCACCAGGTCTTAGCCGGAGAGATATACAGAGAATTAGGGAACTTTTTGGTAAAGCAGAAATGCCGTGCATTTGTTTCTCCGTTTGATGTTCGTTTTCCAAGGAAATCAAAAGAAGATAAAGACATTTATACCGTACTACAACCAGATGTGTGCGTGGTGTGCGACCCGGCTAAGTATGACAAAAGAGGTTGTATCGGTGCTCCGGATATTGTTGTAGAAATTCTATCTCCCGGCAATAACGAAAAGGAACTAAAGAATAAATTTGATGTATACGAAGAAGCGGGTGTAAAGGAATATTGGATCGTTTCACCCCAGGACAAGACATTTTTAGTGAACACTTTAGTTGATGGCCATTATGTTACTTCAAGGCCAATGACAACGGGCGACACTGTTACGACGCCCGTTTTACCGGGTTTTTCAATGGACCTGAAGGAGCTGTTTGATACGCTGGATTAATTTTTGGCATTATCGCTCCAGAACTTCTTTACCTGCTCCACAGCGAAGCTCATATCCAGATCATTCATGCATTTAAAGTGCTTCTTTGGGCAGCGATTGTAGCCAAGTTTGCTGCACGGGTGGCAGCTTAGTTTATCCATTTCCATTATTACCGACTTCGGAGCTACGCGTTCTTTAAGGTTATTAAAGCCATAGTAGGGGAACATGCCCATCTCCGGCGAGGTATTGCCCCAAAGGGAAATAATAGGTTTCTGGAAGGCTGCTGCAACATGCATGAGGCCGGTATCATTGCTTACTATAACACGGGCGATCTTTACCAGCTCGGCCGATTCATTGAGGTCGAACTTGCCACAGGAGTTGTATATTTTTATGGGATCCTGCGCGGCTATTACCTGGCCATCGCCGCCATCTTCGGGGCCGCCGAGCAACACGACGGGGTAGGGAACCAGCTCGCAGAATTTCTTCCACTGGTCCACGGGTAGTTTTTTAGTGTTGTATGATCCCCCGATCACACAACCCACATAGCCGCCCCAGTGGCTCATGGGTATGTCATTGTTGCTGAGTTTTTTGTTTTCGGGAAGGAAGTAGTCAAGCCCTTTGCCGTCGTTGGTTACTCCAAGGGAACTTACTGTTTCAAAATACCGCTCCACAATGCTCTTATCGGGCATCATATGTATCTTCAGGTTGGTGAGCAGCCATTTCTGCAGGTTCAGCTTTGGAAAGGAATGACTTTTTACGTTCAGTGCCTTTTTTACCCGCATGGTTCGCAGGTTGTGGTGCAGGTCTATGACACAGTCGAATTTTTCTTTCTTTAACTCCTCCGTTATGGCATCCAGGTCTTCGCCGAGGAAATGGAATTTGTCGATGTAAGGATTACCGGTCAGCAGTGCAACGTAGGTTGCTTTAGTAAGATAGTGCACTTCAACATCCTTGACTTGCTGTTTCAGGCAGCGAATCACGGGCGTGGTAAGAACAATATCACCAATAGAGGAAAAACGAATAATCAGTACTTTCATTTCAATGTAGAAAATCAAAAATAAACATGAAAAAGGGCGAGACAGTCTCAATTCCTAATTCCCAAAGAGACTAATTCCCTAATTGGCAGGATACGACAATTCCACCCACGCCTTGCTTTCGGTTATGCCCAGCGCTTCTTTAGCAGCGTCGCAGATACCGATAATGCTATTGGCATATAGTTTGGTATCAGGGATCGGGCCAAGCACTTTTACATAGATGGTCTTGCCGGTGCCGGGGTTGAACACTTTAATGATGGTGCCGCGCGGGGTGCCGTTATGGAAGGCCTGGAAGGCAGTGAGTTTTCCCGGTTTCTCGAAGAATACGCCCGTGCCTTTTTCCGTGAGCACGTTCAAGCCATTGTTGGTCTGCCGGTTGTATACCGTATCGAGCCCACCTATGATGCGCAGCTTCCCGGTATCGGCAACTACGACTTTCTGAACGGTTGGATAAGCAGACTCCCTCAATGGGTTTTCAGTTGTGTCGCGGCCTATCATTTTCAGCCAGCCGATGAACAGCACCTGGCCCTCTACGAGTGTGTTGCCATGCAGGTTGTTCCACATGCGCATTGTCGTTTTTGTAACACCTGCATAAGTGCTTATGATACCGATATCGTCGTGGCCGCCTACATGGTAGTACATCTCATGCATATCCCGGGAATCGAGGGCGGAAGGCTTGCTTAACGAGTAGTTCTGGCTGGCAACCGGGATGTAAATAACAGTGCCAACGGCCAATTTCTTATTCTTGTCAAAATCAGGCTCGTATTCGACATCTTTTTCATTCACATAAAACCGGTGAGCGAGCATGCGGATATTTTCACCCTGCCGGATCTCATACCTCACCGCCCATTTCGTACCCCTGCGCACAGCAAATATGCTATCGGCATCCTGGGCCTGAGCACTGAAACTTAGCACGCACAGTAAAAATATAGATAAGTATTTCAACATAATACCTCGGAATTTATTGCGAAAAGTACAACATTTATGTCCAAATCCCAGACGGGCGGGTGTTAAAATTAATATTGGAATAGGCGCAAAACAGTACTATTCAATGTCCATTCTAATCCGCCATTGTTTAGGCAGGTAGTTGTTTACCCGGTTGTCCAGCGCTTTCACCCAGCCGAGTCCGAGGCCCTTATACCGCACAATCTGCCATCCTTTCGCCAGTCCGGTAATACCCATATCTTCCCGTTTCAGAAAGCGAAGCGCCTGGTCGCGGTCCGCGTCAATTGAGGGCAGGGCTGGGTTTGTGTCTATGCCAAGGGCTACCTCATGTTCCGGTATCCATTCTTTGGCGGTTGGCATACCCAGTTTCAGCCCGGCTTTCCGAAGATATACAGCCTGCTGGAGTATTTTCAGATCGGCCTCCTGACCGGGCCGTATGGCGGAATAATTTTCTTTATCTGTTTGTAAGAAAACAAGGTCGGTGTCGTTCATCAGATAGCCCGCGTGTTGCTGTATCTTTTTATCGTTTGCTGTTTTGAACCTTTGGGGCCGAAGTGCATCTTCCTCATTCTTTTTCTGCACGGCAGCTATAAAAAAGCCTTCACCCTTCACCTTGTCGGGAAAAAAGCGGTAGCCAGTAAGCCCTTTTACGGTGACGGGAACAATGTTCCAGTTGCCCGGGACGGCAACAGGAGGTGTTTCTACTTTGTATTCATTGGCCAGCCAGTCAAGTATTTGTTCGTCTTCCTGCGGTGAGTACGAGCAGGTGGCATATATCAATACGCCATCTTGTTTCAGGGCAGGCCACACGTCCGCGAGGATGCGCTGCTGCCGTTCGCCGCACATTTGCACGTTTGCTTCACTCCATTCATCGAGTGCCCGCGGGTCTTTGCGCCATAGACCGGAGCCACTGCAGGGCGCATCAACCACAATAATGTCAAAATAACCTCTAAGCCGTCCAAGGTCACGTGGGTCGTTGCTGGTAACCCACGTATTCATATGACCCCAGCGGGTCATGTTCTCGTCAAGTATGGATGCGC
>CAINOM010000023.1 GCA_903851455.1 uncultured Bacteroidota bacterium
CAGGAAGAACTGGCCGTTGTTTGTTCAGCTCTTTGGCGAGCGCGGTGCCTGCGGCAATTGCTGGTGTATGTACTTCCGGCTGAAGAAGGAAGAATTTGTGCAAGGCAAGCTGAATGACGGCAATAAGGAGCGTATGAAGCAGTTGGTATGGGCGGATGCGCCAACCGGTGTGCTGGGCATCTATGAGGGGCAGGCGATAGGGTGGTGCGCCTTCGGTCCTAGAGGGGATTATCTGAAACTGGCTAACTCACGGGTGCATAAGCCCATAGATGATCTGCCGGTATGGTCCGTAACCTGTTTCTTTGTAGATAAGAACTTCAGGCGTATGGGCGTCTCCGTTGCCATGCTGAAGGGCTTGATCGGAATTGCCCGGAAGAAAAAAGTGAAGATCATTGAGGCTTATCCGACCATACCTACGCAGCCATCATTACCCGATTCCTTTGCATGGATAGGGCTTTACAAATCCTTTGAGCGCGCCGGTTTCAAAATAGTGGACACGACCTCAGAAAGCAGGCCCATGGTGCGGTATTACCTGTGAGGATCAATGAAGGCCGGGATAAGGTTCTTTGGGCTTGTCCTTTTCGAAATTACCGGAATAGATCATACTACCGCTTCGTGTATAGCATTCTCCTTTTCCGCTCTTGATGCCGTCCTTCCAGTAGCCTTTATATATTTTGCATTTCTTGCAGTAGCTGATGCTGCGCCTTGCTTTTTTGGCGCCCACGGTATAGATACCATAGCCGTTCTTTGTGTCGTTAGCAAAATGCCCTTCATACTTGTCGCCCACCTTCCATAAAAAGGTGCCCTCACCGTTCTTCTGGTCGTTCAGCCACTCACCTTCGTAGGCATCGCCATTGTCGAAGTAGTAGGTGCCGCGACCGCTCCTCAGGTTGTTCTCAAAGTGCCCGAAGTATTTGTCTTTATTTGTCCAGTAATAGGTGCCCTGGCCGGTACGGATGTTCTTTTCATAATGGCCGTCATACTTCTCTCCGTTCTTCCAGAAGCAGGTGCCATGGCCGTGTAGCTGGTTGTTCATGAACTGGCCGGTATAGCTGTGTCCCACGGCCCATATGAAGGTGCCCTGGCCGTTCTCCAGGTCGTCTTTCCATTCTCCTTCGTAGATATCCCCATTCTCAAAGTAGAAGTTGCCCTTGCCATTTTGCTTGTTATGCTCAAAATGCCCTACATACCGGTCGCAACTGGCCCAGTTAAAGACTCCTTCTCCAGACCTTTCCCCCTGCTCATAATGCCCTTCGTACTCATCGCCGTTCTTCCATATAAAATGCCCCGCACCATCCTCGCGGCTGTCTTTGTACTCGCCTTCATACCTGTCTCCGCTCGCAAAGTAGTAAATACCCCTGCCATTCAGTTTGTTGTGCGCCACCTGGCCCTCATACCGATCTCCGGAGCGCCAGTAAAACACACCATTACCCGACTGTTCGTCTTTGTCCCATCCGCCTTCATAGCGGCTGCTGTCGGCATAATAGAACGTGCCCTGTCCCGATTTTTCGCCATTGAGGAAGTTCCCAAAGTATTTGTTGCCGCTGTCATATTCCTGGGTGCCGTAGCCATCAGGTATACCGAGCGAACCATTGTTTTGCAGTAGTAGACGCTGGGCAGAAATGTTGTTGTTTTGTATCGCCCAGTAGAGTGGGGTAGTTCTCGATCGGGCGGTAATGTAAAGAGCGTTTACAGGTACGCCTCCCTTCAGGCATAGGCTGATCAGTGCAGTATCTCCCTGGAAAGCAGCTTCGTGCAGCAGCGTCCAGCCCTGCGTATTTGCATCAGTTATTTTGGCACCTTTGTTCAGAAGGTCTTTAAGTACACTTATGTCTTTTGGCGACGGCTTTTCCAACTCCGCTTTGTATAGCTCTATAGCTACTCTTCTCTTATGCTCGGGAGTATTGTTCGTGTCGGTGATCGCAACCGTTTTTTTTGAGTGGGTCGTGGTCTTTGCTGCGCTTTGTGCAAATGCCCTGCTTGTGCTGAAGGATAACAGGAAGACAATAAACGTTTTGAAAACAGCACTCTTCATTATGTACCTGAGATATTTACCGGCATCAGATCCGGGTTCCTGACAAAGTTAATCAAGTTAATGAAACTAATGTTAAGGCCACGTAAAACAACAGGACTTCCCTAAATAAAACACGGGTTCAAAACATTGAACCCGTGCCTCAAAACGACTATTGTCATTTTACTGAATCTCTATCTTTCTTGTTATTGTTTCTGTCGCAGACTGCAGGCGCAATATATACAGGCCTTTTGCAATCCCTGTAGTATTGTAAGTTGTCTGTTGCAACTTAGTGGCTGGTCCTTCACCGATCATCGCTACTTCACGGCCTGATACGTCAACCAGGCTGATGCGTACCTGCTCGTTCCCGGCATCATTGAACTCGATGTTCAGCTCGTTTTGCGCCGGGTTAGGGTACAATTTGAGCGAAGACGACAGGCCTTGTATCTGCGGCACACTGGCGGAATGAACCTGCACAGGTGCATAAGAAACTGCTGTATTAGTATAGGTTCCTCCTATCTGTGTAGTTATGAGTATTGCCAGCAAGGGACTGTGGTAATTAGGTGCATACCATGCGTATGTTTCCAGCTGGAAGGTCTGTATAACCGGGAACCCGAAGAGGTTTGCACTGTCTACAAATAACTGTGTGGAATGCACACGCAACACACTGCTGTCGGCAAAGCCAGGCAGATTTAGAATGCCATATCCGTCACACTTTACGTTGATCGTACCTGTTTCGTGTACAATATTCGTATCCAGTGTAATAATACCGGCATAGTCATCGGCAAACGAATCGAGATAAGTAAAAGGATAGTGGATCTGGTCGATTGGATCCGAGTATACGCCGTTGGTATCCGTGGCGATATAGTACCCGTTCTGGGAAAGTTTTGAGGTAGAGGCAATATAGTAAGGTATCACGTGGGTAGCATGAGACACTATCGCATACGTGCTACCAGGAAACAATGCCGAATCAGGCGTCATGGAGCAGGCTGTTGCTGTTCCTGTATCAATGGAAGTGGTAGTCAGCGTGTTGAAATTCCACGTAACATTCGCGCCCGCCGGGCCGGGCACAACACCTGTAGGATCGCAAATGTGACTTACAAATGCGTCCCCGATCTGCGGGTTAAAATTAGCTGCCGTAAGGGTAGGCTGGGCATAAGAGGTTGCTACGCAGCCAGCCAGGAATAGTGAGGGTAATAGTTTCTTGAACATGATACGGTTTTTTTTTTGTTTGAAAAATTAATACACCAAAGTTACGAAATTACCACTATCATATCTGGGAAAAGTTTTTGATGAGCTATTTACTCCACTTCTTAAAATCATGCTCGATATCCCCTAATACATTGTAAAATGCCTTTGCCCAGTAGTTGCGGAAGCCAAAACCACCTGCGCCGCCGGTCATACGGTTAGTAAGCAGCACCTTTTTGCTGCCCATATCCACAAATGTCACCCACATAGAAGCTTCTACCTTGTCCTTGCTCATGCCTTCTACAAAGAATACCAGGCCAATGCCGGTCTTGCCCTTGAAATCGTATCCAGCCACGAGTGTTGCGATCGTTTCCGGGTTCAGGATCTGGTAGTCCTCAGGTTTGTCCGTAAAGTAGTCCGCAGTCGACTTGTCGTTCACATCCCTGGTCACTTCGGTGGCATAGACCACATTGTCGCGGTGTACAGCGCCTGCCACGTCATACTTCTTTTGTTCTGCAATGAACAGGTTATTCCATGCCGGGAAGTATTTAATGCGCATATCCCCGTTAGTGATCGTACCTGCATCCTTGAATTGGGCGGCGCCGCCTATGAACTTGAGGTGCGTAAAATCAAGTCCCAGCCACGTGATCGGCACGCTGCCAAAAATGTCGGATTTCGTTTGTGCAAACCCACTCATAGTGAAGGTGGCGGCAAGCAAAAAGAGTATGTATTTTTTCATATCGTAGTTTTTTGAGAAAAGTAATAAATATTTTCTGAAACTGCTACCTCCAGCTATAGAATTCCTTGCCGGTGTTCCAAAGCACATTGCAGAATGACCGGGCCCAGAAGTTCCGGAAGCCAGCTCCGCCTGCAACGCCCGTCACGTGCCTGGTCAGCAATACTTTTTTGCTGGCCATGTCCACGAAGGTCACCCACGCAGCTGCTTCTCTGGTGTGCTTATTCATTCGTTCTACAATGAAGAGCATTCCGATGCCTTTCTGCCGCTCAAAGTCATATTGTGCAATAAAACAGGAGATACTGTCAGCCGTAAGCAGTTGGTATTCATCTTCCTTGCCGGTTAAATAACTCCTCGTCGATCTGTTGTTTTGATTTTGGGTTATTGCCATAGCATAACCCACAAAATCTCTGTGAACAGCGGCCGCTACGTTGAATTTTTCCTTTTCGTTGAAGAACAGATCATTCCATGACTGGAAATATTCAGACTGCAGATCTGCACTACTGATCATACCTACATTATTATGCTTGCTTGCTTTTCCCGCGAATTTTAAATGACTAAAATCCAGTCCCAGCCACGTTACCGGGGCATTGCCGAAGATGTCAGCCTGCCTTTGTGAGTAACCGTCAGTCGCAATAGAAAGGATAAGGAGAAGTGTTGCTAAATGCTTCATTTTTACACACATTTTCAGGAAAGCATGCGAATATATTGGTAAGGTATCGTTTTCTGGACAAAATCTATTACCTTTGCACTCCCTTTAAAAGTTGCTGATCTCAATACTGGCAATACTTTAGAGGGGATGAGAAAAGAATTTTAAATTTCTCGAAGAAAAGTTTGCTGAATCAAAACAACTCATTACCTTTGCAGTCCCAAATTTTTGGAGATAGAGAATATCTCTAAAGTATTTGGAAACAAGATTAAA
>CAINOM010000024.1 GCA_903851455.1 uncultured Bacteroidota bacterium
CTCTACAAAGCAGCGGCTCTTCTTCATCCGCTCCACATGCGATGCCATGATCATCTTATCCTGCGCGCCTTCATACTCCGGCATGAACACATTCATCACCTCAGATAGTTTCATGCCCGGGTGAAAATCGAAGAATGTTTTTCCATCATTGAGTACCGTAATACCCTGCAGATGACAACGCTGGCACACATTATTCTGCAGCTCCGTCGACAAACGCCGCGGGTTTACTATCGAGTAGTCGGGACCTTTGGAAGTATCCACTGGGGTGCTGTTCCCTCGTTCCAGTACGTGTATGCTTCCCGGCCCATGGCAGCGTTCACAGTCAATGCCGGTTTTTAGCAGCGTGTACTTGTTCTCGCTGTTGGCCACAAATTCGGGATAGCCATTGTGGCAGCTCATGCATTCTATCTGTATCAGCCGCTGAAACCGTGTATTGGCGCCTTTCTCAAACCCCGGCGCCAGGTCCCATCTGTGCTTCTGTGTATAAAACGTGATAGGTGCCTGGTACAAATAGCCGTTTATGCCGAAGATGTGGGAGTTGGTGTGTTGTCCCGAGCCTACTACATAGTCGACACGCTGTACGCGTTTGTGTACCGTATCGCCATCCTCTACCCTGAACTCCATGATAAAGAATGAATCATTGGTCCAGTAAGGCTTGTAGTAGTAATCCAGGGATGAGTCATACACAAGGGCATGGGCCGGCGAAAAATCAGCCGCTGATTTTTCTTTCGTTGCAAACCCAAACGACTGGCCCATGCCCGTCTGGATGAATGTCTGGTAGATGCTTTCATGACAGCCGCGGCAGGTTTGCATGCCTACATAATGCGCCGAGGTATCGTATACATTTTTCCATTTGGAAGTTTCCTGCGGCGTGCCATCTTCGTTTTTGGTGGCTGGCGTATTGCAGAAAAATACCGGCAATGTTATTGCGAACAAAGCAAGTGTAAGTAATATTTTGCGGAGAAGGCGGGAAGGCACTAGTTCAAAAATAGGAAATGATTAGCCGTTTTTTTGAGTATTTATTTATGAGACTCTGTCTTACAAATCCGGATATAATTTTCTGCGCTTTGAATAAATGGAGATTGAACGGTAGATTCCGAAAAAAGGCTGTCATTCCTCATTTCGCATCAAGGTAGAGAGCTTTTGAACAAGCACATTCTTCTCCGCTTTACGACATACCTTATAGAAGATCGCCTCATCATTGTCTGGCTCTGAATCGTTTATTACCTCCTTTAAGAAAAGACTAAGGATCTGATTAAACTCACGTTTAGCATCTGGGCTGAAGTTTTGATAAGCCCTACCAGTTGCATCATCAACCTGAAGTACTATTCTTTCCATACTTGAACACTAAAAGTCTATCGAAGAACGCCGGGAGGGAAAACAGAAGTTCTTAATATTTCATTCGCCTTATCTAATTTATCCTGGAATACGTTCATATCAAGATACTTATCCAGTTTCTTGTCCACTTTTTTAATAACCGGTTTAATACCCGTTTTCTTATTCTTTTTCATCACCATTGTATTACAACAAAGTTACTTTTTTCTTTTTACAAAAAATGCATCATATTCTACATTTTTCGCAAATGCTTCCCACACATTATTTTTCCTTCCGTAAACCTCAAAATTTTCTTCAATCATTTCAAAATTATTGCAAATGCCCATCCTGTATAGCCGTGTCCTGGATTTTGTTCTGCCCACCGCCATAACATTAATGTGCGGAAATTTATCAGTGAAATGTAACAGGGTAGATGCCACTGTAGCTAACACTTTCTGGCTATCACCATTGTTTGTAATTACCAAGTCGTCGATAGCTCCGGCTTCCTCATCTTTATCGCCAAATGCGAGATTGTAAAACCCCTCGTAATAAGTTTCTCTATAAATAACCAGCTTGGCAATCCGTCCTTTTACTCCTTCGCTATAAAATTCGTAAACCATTGAGCTATCGCCTATCGTCAAGGGATATTGGTCAACATTCATAAATTACTCAGTTTTTTGTTTTTCAAGACGTTCCAATTCTCTACTCAAACATTGCCAATGTATAATTTGATTTCCCTTTTTGTACCAGCATATATTTACCGTTCAGCAAGTGATCTTCGGTTATCTTGAAATCGAGCGCACTTACTTTTTCTTTGTTGATGCTTACCCCGCCATTCTGCAGCATTTTTTTAGCCTCACCTTTCGATGCAAACACCCCGCTATCAGCAAGAAAGCTGATCAGATCCAATCCACCGGCCAAAGCCTCTTTTGCCCCGGTCACCTGTGGTACGCCGTCCATCACTTCAAGTAGCTGGCTTTCGTTCAATGAGCGCAAAGTGCCCACTGATGACTGACCGAATAATATTTCAGAAGCCTGTTTTGCGAAAGCAAGATCATCTTCACTGTGCACCAGTATGGTCATTTCCTCTGCAATCGCCTTTTGCAGTTTGCGCTGGTGGGGTGCTGTCTCATGTTCGGCTATAAGTGCCTTTATTTCATCAACCGGTTTAAAAGAAAAAACGAGCGCCATTTTAGCCGCATCAGCATCGGGTAGCTTCAGCCAGAACTGGTAGAACAAATACGGCGATGTCCTTTCCCGGTCCAGCCAAACATTACCGCTCTCGGACTTGCCAAATTTGCTGCCATCGCTCTTGGTGATCAGTGTGCAGGTAAATGCAAATGCATCCGGTCCGCCCTTCCGGCGTATCAGTTCAGTGCCGGTCACAATGTTGCCCCACTGGTCTGCCCCGCCCATCTGCAGCAGTACATTGTTGGTGGTACATAAGTGGTAAAAATCGTAGCCCTGTATCAGCTGGTAGGTGAATTCTGTAAACGACATTCCTGTTTCCAGTCGCTTCTGTACAGAATCCTTGGCCAGCATGTAGTTGATGGAAATATGCTTTCCGGCATCGCGTATGAAATCGAGGAATGAAAAATCCTTGAACCAGTCATAGTTATTCACCAGCACTGCGCCATTGGTCGAAGTATTGCTGAAATCAAGGAAGTGCTCCAGTTGCCTGCGGATGCCATTACAATTCTTTCGGATCGTATCTACATCGAGCAGGTTGCGCTCCTGCGATTTGCCCGACGGGTCACCGATCATGCCGGTTGCTCCGCCCACAAGGGCATAGGGCTTATGGCCGGCACGCTGCAGGCGCATGAGTAATGTTATTGGCAGCAAGCTGCCCACATGCAGGCTGTCGGCTGTTGGGTCAAAGCCTATGTAACCCGCCGTCATTTCTTTCAGCAGTTGCTCCTCTGTGCCCGGCATTATGTCCTGGATAAGGTTCCTTTCCTTCAGTTCCGCTATTAAATTCATCAAAATGTGGTTATAAAGCGGCAAAAATAAGATTTAGCGTTTACCAATGATGATATATTATTTCGGATGCATATTTTTGCCATAAATTTTAATTTTTGATCACACCAGATTAATTTGATTTGTGATTTGTTTTATTATTCCGAATTTTGTTTCTATCTTTCGGTATTACTTTCGATACTACTTAACAAAAATTTAAGCGTTGAAACGAATATTACTTGCCTTAGCTCTGTTTCTGCCTTTCTGCTCGCAGGCGCAATTTGCTGATTTTGCCCATATCGGGGCGACGGACCACCATGAAATAGGCCTCTCTGTGGGCGTTGCGAATTACTATGGTGATCTTCAGCCAAAGCTATTTCCTAATTATGGCTACCAGCCTATGGTTGGCATCATGTACAAGTACTTCATGAGCCCGCGAATCGGGTTAAGGGTTGGTGCTTCATACACCAATCTCACTGCGGCAGACAGCCTCAGCAATATCCCCGTAAACCAGGCACGTAATCTTAGTTTCACTACGCACCTGTTCGAGTTCCAGGGCGGCCTTGAGTTCAATTTCATTCCGATCGAAGTAATGCGTCACAAGGTATCTCCTTATATATTCGGTGGTGTTGCAGCATTCTATTTCAATCCAAGAGCACAGGACGCAGCAGGTGACATCGTTCATCTGAGGCCTTTGAGCACAGAAGGCGAAGGCTTGCCTATGTATCCCGACCGCAAACAATACAGTCTTGTTAATCTTGCTTTCCCATTCGGTGGTGGTTTCAAGTTCTTCATTGGCAAAACAATTATGTTGACTCCTGAGATCGGCTTCCGTTACACCAACACAGACTACATCGATGATGTGAGCAAATCTTATGTGAACCTTGATACACTGCAGGCTTATAAAGGAAAGATCGCCAGGGCAATGTCTTACCGTGGCAATACGGTCGCTAAATGGAATGGCGATAATCCAAACTACGGCTACCAGCGCGGTGACGCCAAATCGAATGACTGGTATTGGTATGGCAATCTTACCGTTACCATCTTCTTCCGTGCCTTCGGCAATCCGAAGGAATACATAAAGACGCGCTGTCCCGGTTTCTTCCGTTAACCCCCAATCCAGATAACGGGAATTTTGCGTGTTTGCAAAACATGGAATAAGGAATCATTTTCAATTTTACAGTTTGGCATTGTGCAGCCTTGTGTTGCCAGCCTGGGCTGTCGTTCAACTTCTGATATTTAGGCTTTCTTATAGAATTCCATGAGGTGCGCCCCTTCAGGGGTTTGAGGTTTTAAGTACCTTTGCAGCCTATGTTGCAGCAATATTGCGCTTCTCTTACGGAATACAAACGCCTGCGCACCCGCGAGGTAAAGATCGGTAACCTGCTTTTGGGCAGCGGCCATCCCATCCGTGTTCAGACAATGACCACTACCGATACCATGGATACCGCCGCTACTGTGGCGCAAAGTATCCGTTGTATAGAAGCCGGTGCTGAACTGGTGCGTATAACAGCTCCCAGCAAAAAGGAAGCCGAGAACCTGCTCAACATTAAGAACGAGCTGCGGGCAAAGGGTTACGACACGCCACTGATCGCAGACATACACTTCACACCAAACGCAGCGGAGATCGCTGCCCGCATAGTGGAGAAAGTGCGCGTAAACCCAGGCAACTATGTAGACAAGAAAAAATTTGACTTCATTGATTATACTGATGCGGAATACAATGACGAAGTAGAACGGATCAGGACACGTTTCGCGCCGTTAGTACGCATCTGCCGGGAATACGGCACTGCTATGCGCATAGGCACTAATCACGGCTCCCTCAGTGACCGCATCATGAGCCGCTACGGAGACACACCCATTGGTATGGTGGAGAGTGCGCTTGAGTTTCTCCGTATTGCCCGCGACGAGAATTACCACCAGATCATACTCAGCATGAAGTCGAGCAACCCCCTGGTGATGGTGCAGGCATACCGGTTGCTGGTACAGAAGATGGACGAGGAGTTCGGCGAATGCTATCCGCTGCACCTTGGTGTAACAGAGGCAGGCGATGGAGAAGACGGACGCATCAAGAGCGCCATCGGTATCGGCACCCTGTTAGAAGATGGTATCGGCGACACTATACGTGTTTCTCTTACTGAAGATCCTGAGTTCGAAATTCCCGTTTGCCGCGATATAGTAAAGCGATATACCGGAAGAGGAACCACAGGGGCAAATAACGATCCCAATTCCAATCCCGATAGCTATCGGGACCCAATTCCACATTCCATTTACGATCCATTCTCCTATAAAAGACTGGATACTTCGAGTGTAAAGAACATAGGCTCGCACCACGTACCCGTGGTTATTGCGGACTATAGTGATGAGCACACGCTCGACACCAAAAGCCTGGAGCAGATAGGCTACAACTACAATGCTGCTACGGATAAATGGGGCATCAGCGATGGTGCTGCCGACTATGCCTATACCGGCGATCGCGTTTTCGATTTTGCGTTGCCGGGCACATTGCAGGTGATCTGCAACTATGCTACCTGGCAAAACGCTGCTGACAAGTCTAAGTACCATCCCTTACTAACGCTACAAGGATTCCAGGCTTCCAGCCTTTCATCATCAGGACCATGCTTCCTGGTTGTTGATGCATCAACGGATCCGGTTGCGTTGGCTGTTACACTCAAAGAGGCTGCAGGTGTAGTATTGGTGGTAAGCAGCACTGTTGCCAATGCCATGCAGTCGATCCGTAGCTTTCTGTCTGCTCTGTTCGCAAAGGGCGCGAGGTGCCCTGTGATTCTAAAGACAGAGAGCCACGACAAGACCGTTGATGAGCAGCTCATTCACTTCGCTACGGACTCTGGTGGATTGATGCTGGATGGCTTTGGAGATGGCGTGTGGCTTACTAACATAGCCGCAGATCTGGAGAACAGCAAGGTCAGCGGCCGCACCTACCTTGAAGTAAAAAGCAACAAACAATTTCTCAACAATACCGCCTTTTCCATTTTGCAGGCTACGCGCACGCGCATCAGCAAGACGGAGTACATCAGCTGTCCAAGCTGCGGGCGTACGCTGTTCGATCTGCAGGAGACCACTGCTAAGATAAGGGCTGCTACCAATCACCTGAAGGGTGTTAAGATCGCCATCATGGGTTGTATCGTGAACGGACCGGGCGAAATGGCCGATGCTGACTTTGGCTATGTAGGCAGCGGACCGGGTAAGATAACGCTGTACAAAGGCAAAGAAGTTGTAAAACGCAATGTGCCCAGTGACATCGCGGTAGACGAACTCATACAACTCCTGAAAGAGAATGAGGCATGGGTCAACGTAGGTTGATACATGCCTCATTCTGTTAAAAATATCCTGAACTAGAGTGCTGTAAACGTAAGTGGCGATCCGCTGATCACTGCGCCTGCAGCCGTATGGGCTACTACCTGCACGATCTGTGCTTTTGCAGCAGGGTTGCCTAACTGCCAGTTGGTTTGTGCATAACCGCCAGCATTAGTAGTTGTCGTATAGTGAGACAACAAGCCGTCTCCGGAAGTAACGGAGAATGTAACAGAAACACCAGCCTGTGCAACTCCGCTGTTATCAGTTACCTGTACTACCAATGGTGCACCGAGGTATTCATATGCAGCACCGTGTTGTCCGTCGCCGGATGTCTTTAACAGTTTGTAGCTGTTGCTCATAGCTACGAAGTAAGTAGTATCTGTTGTCCAGCTGCGGCTGTCATCAGGTACACCATATCCCAGTATGCTTCCTGAAGTGCTTATCGACTGCTGCTCTGTAAAGCCATCAACAACGTTCTCAAAAGTAGTCAGGGAGAAACTCGTAGAAGGACAAGCTACGCCATATATCTTCAAGGTCATCTGCGGCGCTATACTGCAGGCTAGGCTGAAACCAGCTACTGAAGGCAATCCGCCGGTCATTGCTGCTGTATGAGAGAAGCTGTATGAACCCTGCCAGCTGCCGGAGTTGAATACATCACCAACAGTATAGTTGTCGCTGGTAGTGAAAGAAGGTGTGCCATTAGCTGCAGCGGTTACATTTCCTGTTGCGCTGGCGGCGAATGAAAGATAAGTGGTAACAACGATAGGTAACTGACCGATCCAAACGATGGTGCGGCCTGATACCGGGTTAAGCGTGGTTGTTGCATTTACATTCTCAGCACCGGTTGATGCCACGTTCATCTGAACATTCGCATTCATAGTACCGTTCTGGCAGATCGCAGAGAAACCAGTAAGACTGCCGTTCTGGAACTGCATGTTGAAGTTCCAGTTTGGATTGATAGAGATGCTGCCGCTCGTCAATGAGATAGAAGCAACACCATCCTGCAGCAAGCTTGTATTACTGATGTTATAAGTGTAACCACCGCCGGTCTTGCGCATCAGGTTGGAAGCGTCAGTAGTGAAATTGATATTCGCCTGCTGGAAAACATCTTCCAGTTTTGCAGGTATCGTGCTCAGTGTTACCTGGCCCGACTGCGATACAACAGAAGTTACTTTCCGCAGGTAACCCTCACCTGTAATGCCGATGATGATGTCATTCACAATGAACGCAGGAAGGTTGTTACCAAAATAGGTGTACTCGCCCTGGCCAATCTGCGCCGCGCTCGATGCAAGCAACCATTGAGTAGAGTCTATTACAATTACACCGGGTTTCAGGATCACGGAATCAGGTGTGATCGGCGGTTGGTTGTTATTGTTGTTGAATACCGTCTGCTTGCTCAGTTTATTGCACGATGCGAATATGCCGAGCATAGCAACCAGTGCCAGCATAAATATGGAAGAGAGATTTTTTTTCATTTTGCTCATTAGTTTATTGAAAAAGGGTATTGGCCTTTAGCGGGATTATTTAAAGAGTAAAACACTAAGTCTTGCTCCGTAGCTTAATACGTTTTCGGTGGCGCCGTTATCATTAGACATGTTGGTAAGCACATATCCCAGGTAAGGGCCGAACAGGAATGTATTGTAACGGGTTCTGTAAGCCACACCTGCGCTCAGGTAGTGGTTTACCATTATCGTAGCGTAATGATCGGTCACGTCTATCCACGAGTTCTGGCCCTGTATGCTGTATACATCCAGCATGTTGAGCTTGAAACCGACCTCAATGCCAGCCTGCGCGTAAAATCCAACATCGTTGAAGTTGCCGATCTTGTGCCGTACATCTACTACCTGGAACATGAACGGAACGCCCGCATACCAGTAATGATAATTGTCGTAAGCAGTGCTGCCGAACCCATCGGGTGAAGACAATGTGCCGTTGTAATTTCTCAGGTCAAGACCAAATGAAAAGAACAGGCGTGTGCTTGGGCTATGTGTTTTGAACTGGTGCGCAAATTGTCCCGAGATACCCCAGGAAAGGCCATTGGCGCTGGTTGCGGCACCATCTCCATTCATAGAATGCAATATAGAGGAGCCGCCGAAATCAGCGAATACGATGAACTTGCTGTCGCATCTTCCGCACTTCGCGGAGTGCGCGCAGCAGGAAGTTGTATCAGGTTCCATGTCATCATCAGAAGACGAAGTAGCCACAGGCTGCGAGGGAGTGGATGAGGTCTGGGCGTGTGTAATAACCGACAACGACAAAGCGCAGGTTAGTAATACTACAGC
>CAINOM010000025.1 GCA_903851455.1 uncultured Bacteroidota bacterium
CCGGAAATGGATGGCTACGATGCTACGAGAGAAATAAGAAGTATGAGCAAGTACGGCAAACTACCCATCATAGCGCTCACAGCGAAGGCCATGAAGGGCGATCGTGAAAAGTGCCTGGCTGCGGGAATGTCGGACTATGTTTCAAAGCCGGTAAATGTCGAACAATTATTATCGTTAATGCGGGTATGGTTGTACCGCTAAAGAAAAGCAATGGATAAATTTAAAGATAAAGTAGTGCTTGTTGTGGATGATGAGCCGAACAATGTTTTTGCACTTGGTATTTACCTGGAGACACTGGATATGAAAGTGGTTACCGCCGCAGATGGCAAAGAAGCGTTAGAGATCATGAGGAAGAATCCTAAGCCGGACATTGTGCTCATGGACATGATGATGCCGGTGATGGATGGGTACGAAGCGCTTGAGATCATGAAGACGAAATACGAACTTAAAGACATTCCGGTCATAGCGGTTACCGCAAAGGCTGCACCAGGCGACAAGGAAAAATGTCTTGCAGCAGGTGCGTGGGATTATATATCTAAACCGGTAAACCTGAAAATGCTCAACGAAAAAATGAGCTGCTGGATCGAATAATATGGACTTCGACAACAATGCATTCAAAGAATTGCTTGATTCCATCCGCTTTGTGTATGGATACGATTTTACAGACTATGCGGAAGCATCTGTGAAACGGAGGATCAATAATTTTATGACCGTCAATAATATCGCCGAGATCGACCAGCTTGGGAAAATGATCCTGAAGGATGAGAAGATGTTTGAAGAATTCATTCAGCAGATATCAGTTACGGTTACAGAAATGTTCCGCGATCCGCCCTTTTATAAAAGCATCCGTGAAAACGTCGTGAAGCGCCTGGCTACCTACCCGATCATCAAAGTATGGATCGCGGGCTGTGCCACCGGAGAGGAAGTTTATTCCTTTGCTATCCTGCTAAAAGAAGAAGGCCTGCTTAGCCGTACGCTTATCTATGCGACCGATATCAATCAAAAGTCGCTGCAGATAGCAAAGGAGGGAATGTACCCGCTTGAGAATATGAAACAATACACCGCCAACTACCAGAAGGCCGGTGGAACCAGGGCATTTTCGGAATACTACACTGCAAAGTACAGTTCGGTATTGTTCGATAAATCTCTGAAACAGAATATTGTATTTGCACCACATAACCTCGCTGTCGACAAATCGTTCAATGAGTTCCAACTGGTTGTTTGCAGGAATGTACTTATCTATTTCAATCAGAAACTTCAAAACCACGTCATCAATCTTTTTTATGATAGTTTATGTCCGTTCGGTTTTTTCGGTATGGGCAATAAGGAGTCGCTTTTGTTCTCGGATAATAAGCCGTGCTTTGAAGATGTAGACCGCAAACAGAAAATATTTATCAAAGCAAAATAGATGTCGCTGAATAGTAAATACCAGGCTATCGTTATAGGGACTTCTGCCGGCGGTCTCGCAGCTCTTATGGGCATTCTGCGTCAGTTGCCTGCCGACTACAGCCTGCCGATCATGATTGTTCAGCACAGGTTTAGGGATCAGAAGAATTTGCTGGAAGAGGTCCTGCAGAATAAGTGTGAGATCGAAATCAGGCAGGTTGATGAAAAGGAAAGAATTGAGAGCGGAATTATATATATCGCTCCTCCTGATTATCATTTGCTTATAGAAAGTGACCGCACATTTTCATTATCAAGCGACCCGTTCGTTTCTTTTAGCAGGCCTTCTATAGATGTGCTGTTTGAATCGGCAGCATCTGTTTATGGCAGATCGCTGGTAGGTATATTGCTGACCGGGGCAAACAAAGACGGGGCCGCCGGTTTAAATGCTATAAGGAAGGCCGGAGGGCTGACTATAGCCCAATCGCCTGCGGATGCTGAGTACCCGTATATGCCGCAGGCTGCTATCGATGCGGGTGCGGCCAGGCTAGTGCTGAAATTAAGTGAGATACAAACCGAAATGCTGGAACAATTCTCTCTGCGATGAAACAGAACTATAAGGCGGTAATATTGATAGTAGACGACAAGCAGGCAAACCTGTTTGCGTTGGAGCAGTTACTCCTCGGTAAGGACAGGATCATCCTGCAGGCTAATAACGGTAAGGATGCACTGAAGATCGCGTTGAACAGGGAAATCGATCTGATCATCCTGGATGTTCAGATGCCGGACATGGATGGCTTCGAAGTAGCCCAAATATTGCAGTCGAGTAAAAAGACAAAAGATATACCTATCATTTTTGCGTCAGCGGAGCGCACAGATCACAAGTTTGTGATGAAGGGTTTTTCTGAAGGGGCGATGGACTACCTGTTTAAGCCGCTAGCGCCTGATGTTGTGAAAGCAAAGGTAAATGTGCAGCTAAAGATTCAGCTGCAGAAAAAAGAGCTGGTCGACAAAAATATTTCGCTGCAGAAAAGTGAGCTGCTCATCAACAACTCTGCCGATATCATAGGTATCATAGATGCTGCAACATTTAAGATAGAGGAGATCAACCAAGCTTTCAATAAGATACTCGGATACAGTCCCGAAGAAAGTAAAGGTATGGCCATAACTTTTTTCCTGAGCAATGAAGATCGCATCCTGTTCAACGAAGTAGCAAAACAGGCCACCGATCATTTTTCATTCGACACCCGTATTTACTGCAAGAACCGGAGTATTAAATGGCTGGAATGGAATGTGGTGGTGAAAAGCCGGAAATGGTTTGTGAACGCCAGGGATATCACCGAAATAAAGGAGGTGGAACGTATCAGGACTTACGTTGCCACCGTTGTGAAGCAGTCGAATGACGCCATATACATTCATAATAATGAGGGAATGGTTATTTCGTGGAATGAGGGTGCTGAGAAGATATACGGCTACTCGGAGAGCGAAGCGCTGAAAATGAAGATATGGAATATCATACCGGTAGAAATGCAGGTGGAGATTGAGGATATTGTGCGTAAAATACTGATCGGGGAAAAAATCGAGCCGTTTGAAACGCAACGTATCACGAAGCATGGCAGGCTTGTTGATGTTCTTTTCTCAGCTGCCGTAATAACGGATCCCAGTAACGGACAGAAATCTATTGCCATCACCGAGCGCGATATCACTCAACAAAAAATCGCAGATGA
>CAINOM010000026.1 GCA_903851455.1 uncultured Bacteroidota bacterium
ATTCGGGCGGGCATGAATTGCACCTTCTGACCTTTGCGCAGACGCCTGAAGACCTCACTTATCAGGCAGAACTGGAGAAGATATTCACAGAAGTGCATTTTGTTTACCTGCCTAAATGGAAATCTGCAATAAATTGTTTATCAGCAGTATGGGATAGTAAACCGCTACAGGTACTTTACTTTAAATCGGCGGAATTGCAGCGGCAACTGGATGCAATGATCGCTAAGCATAAGTACGATGCCGTACATGTACAGCATCTGCGGATGTCGCCCTACCTGGCGCAGCGAAAGGATGTGCCACGCATACTGGATCTTCCTGATGCGTTCTCTCTTTATTGGGAGCGGCGCAAGCAGGTGAAGCGCGGGCTGATCACCACAATATTTGAGAATATAGAGCAGGGCAGGGTACTGAAGTATGAGCAGATACTCAAGGAGTACAATTTGTCGCTGGTATGTTCATCTGAAGATTTAGATTACCTGCGCAAGACGCACCATACTAATAATTTACGATTGCTTCCTAATGGGGTGGATCTCGAAACCTTTGCGCCACGAAATCACGATTATTCCCACAATCAAACAATACTGTTTACCGGTAATATGGACTATGCGCCCAATGTGGATGCGGTAGTGTACTTTACACAATCCATTTTGCCGCTCATACGGGAGAAATGCCCGGCGGTCAAGTTCATCATTGCCGGTCAGCGCCCGGTACCTAAAGTGATGGAACTGGTCAATGACCACGTAGTGGTGACTGGCTTTGTGAAGGACCTGGCGGCTACTTACAACAGTTCCAGCGTGGTGGTGGCTCCTTTAAGATTTGGTGCAGGTACGCAGAATAAGGTATTGGAAGCCATGGCTTTAGGTGTTCCTGTTGTTTGCTCTCATATAGGCTTCGGCGGGCTGGGAATAACGAGTGGCGAGGGTGCCATAATGCAGACCGATCCGACTGCATTTGCCGCCAGTGTGGTTGATCTGCTGTCTTCTGAAGACCTCCGCAGGCAGGTGGGCACGGCGGGCATGAACATCATACGCACACGTTTTGACTGGGACATTATCGCTTCTTTATTGGAAAAATATTTTATTGAGATTGGAATCGGGAATTAGTAATTAGGAATTTGGATTGTTTCCTATAGAGGTGCGTTTCAATCCCAATCCCCAATTCCAAAGGACTAATTCCCAGCGGTAGCTCCCCACTTTTCTATCACAACTTCGCTTAATTCGGGATAGCCGGTGTCGGCTTCGGCTTCGCCATTATTAACCCACAGTATGGTGGGGAAGAGTCCATGGGTGTATTTCATAAATGGTTCCTGGGCCAGGCGGGTATGTGGGACGTCCTCAGCTTTGCTGTCGCGCCAGAAGTCGGCGAGGTCGCTTTTGGTGCCGCCGATGATGAGGTAGAAGGGCAGGGAGGGGTTGTGCAGGTGCATGTTGTGTATCTTCAGCCCGGCTTTGCGGCAGTGCATACACGATGGGCTCAGGAATGCCACAATATACTTTCCCTTCGAGAGGTCAACGGCAGGGGCGAACTCTTTATCTGCATAGACGGCAGCAAAATCCACATGGTACCGCTTGAATACAGGGAAGAATATATATATGGAAGCGATGGCGCACAGCAGGAAGGTTGCCGCAGAGAGGTTTATCCATCGGAAATGGAGGCCCTGGTGAAAGCGGATCAGGATGCCAAGCACCATCAGCAGGCCGGCGTTCTTTATTAAAGAAGCAGAGGGGCTCATCCAGATGGCGTCGCCGAAGCAGCCGCAGTTCACATTATTGCCGGCGGTTATCCATAACCAGATGAGGTAGATGCTGAAGATGACGACGAGCGTAAAGGCTGCTTTAAGCACCCATTTTGCCCGGCCAAAGAAATGCAGCACGATGAGCACGCCGAGGCCAGCCTCGAGTCCTGCGAAGAACCGGGCCGTGATTGATGCCAGCTTGTGCGGCAAGTGTGCCTGGTCAGACAGGGTATACTCGAAGCTCTGCACGGGGAAGAGCTTGGTAAAGGCCGAATACAGGAACAGTGCACCGGTGGCTACAGAAAGCACAATAAGTAAAGCCTTAGATATCCTGCTCATGATCGATCTCCAAAATTAACGGCTATCGCAGAAATGGGCGCATATTATTTTGAGTAGCCTGATCGGAGCAAATAAAAAGAGCTACCTGGTTACAAGTAGCTCTTTTACAAATATTTACAGCAAATTATTTAAGCGCATACAGCAGTAGCTCCGGTAGCGGCATTTGTATAGTTTGCCTGGGCCAGAGCACAGTCGGATGTGGCAGTAGACTTTGTAACTGCGTTAAACGACAGGTCGACCGGTGTGGTAGTCCCGGATTGGCTGATAGAGCAGTGACAGGTATAGTTGCCGGATGGGTTGCTGTTGGTCTTGGTGCAGGAAGCGATGACCAGGCCGGTCATTGCAAACATCGCCCATCCTCATTCAGGGGAATACATGTAAATGCTTTACTGGCCGGCCCGAACCTGCAGATAGTAGGTGTGGTATGGTCGCCACTTACCCAGATCAGCCTGCATGTGCTTGACTATATGGGTAGTAGCCTAACTACGCCATTTGATATTACTAATTCAAGCACTAATGGCGGAGCTACCTACCAGGTTTCGAGCAGCTCATCGCTGATCAATGATGTTGGTCAGACGGGGACAATTACTATCACAAACACTTCGCCATTGCTGACAGGTACCTTCACGTTTACCAACCAGGATGCGAGTGTGGTAACAGGATCGTTCTCCTGCAAAGCGCCATAAGGGATTGTTGAAATACTTTTTGATTTTTGATGCGGCTCCCGGGCCGCATCAATTGCTTTACCTAAACCGGCCACCAGAGCGCTGCGTGCTCAGCTTCTTCATGAGCAGCTGGCGGAATTCGCGCTCGGCCTTGTAAAGGTCACCCAATTGCTGGGGAGATATGATTTTCAGGAAGCGGTCGTTGTACCTGCGTTTGAGGTCTATGATAGCCTGCTGGTAGTCGAGGTTGTCGTCTATAAACTTCATAGCCGCGGCATCATCGGCCTCATCAAGGTGGTTGTTCTTGTACTTGCCCAGGTATGAAGTGCGGGTAGCCCGTACTTCTTTTTCATACTCATTATATAGTGGTGTGAAGTTGCCGGTCTGCTCCGCGTTCAGTCGCAGGCGATCCGTGATATAGGCCATCTTGGCCGCATGAATGCGAGCCAGCCCCTCGTGCCCGCCGCGTTGCGCGAAGGCCGTGGTGCCTGTGACCAATACTATCAAAAATGCCTTTACTATCGTTCTCATAATCTACCTGCTCGTTCCTATAGCTGTCAAAACCAAAAATAAGATATCTAAGCCCAAATTCCAATGATCCTTGTTAGGGCGGCTGAACGATCAATCGACCACATCCCAGCCTGTTTCGTTAAGGTACTGAATTATATCCTTACTGTCAACCTGTATTTTGTTTATGTCGGTGTTGTTCAGCACCTGGTCTACATACAGCAAATAGGAGTGCTGCAGGTAGTCGTGTATCTCTTCGTTGGGCACAGATGCCAGCATTACCTCGGTACCACTTTGAGGGCCCCCGCTAAAGAAGGATATATAGCCGCCAAAACCTATGCACACAAGCAGCACGGCCGCTGCAGCCCATCTTACCTGTTTGAATGTATTGCGCAACGGTATTATCGTTGCGGTTTTCTTCATAGGTGCTGCGCGCAATGCTGCATGCCGCATCTGTATGGGTAATGCCTCGAAATAACCGGCCGGTACGTGATAGGGCATCGCCTTGCTATAGCTGAGCTCCGGCTCTGCTGATTGTTCGCTGTGCACCGCTGCCATTACATTGCCTGCCAGGCCCTCGAAATAACCCGAAGGGACAGTGTGGGGCATTGTTTTGTTCCATACGGGCGTTTTGCGCGCCAGCGCTGCCCGTTCGTCGCATTCATCAAAGTAACCCACAGGCACAGAATAGGGCATTGCCCTTGACAGACCGGCCAGCATGCTGCCCATGTCCTTCAATTCTTCTGTTATTTCGTTTGCACTGTTCATACTATCTTTTTTTACCCTGGTGGCGGTTGTGATCCCGCGCCATATCACTAATTAAGACACTTTTTGTTATTCAAAGTTTAATTTCCTGTAAGGAAAGCCTCTACCTTTTTCACCGCGTGGTGGTAGCTTGCTTTCAGCGCTCCCACGCTCGTATCCAGTACTCCGGCCATTTCTTCATAGGGCATTTCGTCGTAGTACCTGAGGTTGAACACGATGCGCTGTTTCTCGGGTAATGTCTGTATGGCCTGTTGCAGCTTCCACTCTATTTTGCTCGGGTCAAAGTCTTTTTGAGCTGTGAGGCGCTCGCTGAACAGGTCTTCGTTATCGCTCAGGGATACCGATGTGCGGCGTTTCTGTTGTTCTATCCAGGTCAGCGCCTCGTTGGTGCCAATGCGATAGAGCCAGGTATAAAGGTTAGACTCCTGTCTGAACTCTCCCAGGTTTTTCCAAACCTTGATAAATACGTTCTGCAGTATGTCGTTAGTGTCGTCATGGGTCACTACCATGCGGCGGATGTGCCAATACAGCCGCTCCTGGTACTTGCGCACCAGCTGTGTAAAAGCAGCCTCTTTCAGTTTTTCGTCCCTGAACGAGGCAACCAGCATGTGATCATCGATCTGATCAGTGTTACTTGGCATTCGTGTTGTTTGACTGTGTTAAGGTACAATAGTTAAATCAGGATTTTTAAATTTTAAGATTTTCAGGATCCTGGTCGTCTGAGCAACGATTTGATTGGGTTTTCCGATTAATATGATTTGTGCCGATAATTGCCCGTTTTCCCGGTATAGCGGGCAGATACAGGAATGCGATTGCCGCTAAGCAATGCCTTAGCACCGAATGGATCATGATAAAAAATCAGGGTGCTGGTGTGAAACGACCCTGAAAACAGGGCCTATGCGAAACACACCGGACTTTGCGCCGGATGTGAATGGCGCAACGGCGTAAACTAATTAAAGAGTAGCCTTTTTCTTAGGGGTGATCTTCTCCAGGGCAGTGGCGTAAATTTTTGCGATGCTATTTTTCTCTTCCAGCATTATGATCGCCTCAATTGCCGGTACGAGCCTGCTATTTAAGGATGTGTTCATGGCGAGTATCTGTGCCAGTGCAAAGGCGGTGCTCCACCTGACCACAGTTCCTTCGTGTTCAGAATTATCGAGCAGGTTTTTAACGGCGGCCTCGACCCGGTTTGGGAAAAGGTGAATGCAATTACCTACCACCCTTGCGGATTCCCATTTTACCCTGGGCGCAGTTGCTGTGAGGCTGTCGATAACCATGGAGAGGGCAGTATGGGTCATGATGCCCGGATTGGTTTTGGTGGCATACTCAAGGCTCTCGATGCAGGTAGCCTTATCTGTGTCTTTCGCTTTTTCAGCGTATTGCATTAGTGTGTCTGGTGTGATGCCGTGTTCTGCGACGAGGCGGCACAGTTGCTCCGTTCTATCCTTGAGTTTAATAGACTTGTCTTTAAAGAATTGCTCGACCTTCAACGTTGACTTATTTTTGGTAAAAATAATGAAAGGATTCCAAATGAGCCGGCTGAGGCGGTTATAAACAGGCTGAACGCCCCCACTTGTTTTCTTTGGAAGTCCGACGACAGGGGTGGGCTCATTGGTATAGGCATAATGTTCATATTTGTGAGCAGTAGTTGCCACGGCTTCATATTTCGCCAGATCGTTGTCCGTAAAAAGCAAGAGATGTCTCATACGGTAAAACTAGAGAACCCCTATAGTTTTTTGTACGGGAGAAATACGGTATTTGGTAAACTGATTGTTAACGGATTTGAGGGCGAGGAATTTGTGAGGGATACAACGCACTCATTGCATTTACTATTCATGCCTGTTATTGTTTTTCATTTACCAACCATTTTGATTCATTTATGGTCTGTTAAGGTGCATTCAGGAAATAAGCACCAGCACAACAAATCATGAAAAAATTTCTCCTCTTACCGGTATTTTGCCTTTTTTTGATGGGGGCAACGAATGTCATGCTCAAACATGGGCACCGCTCGGCAGCCCCGGCTTTTCTGCTGGCATAGCGCAATATACCAGTATGGCAGTGGACAAAAACGGCGTGCCTTATGTAGCCTACCAGGATGGCGGTAGTTACGACGCTCACCTCACGGTGATGAAATATGATGGCAGCAGTTGGGTGACGGTGGGTAGTCCGGGGTTCTCAGCAGGGGGCGCGGTATATTTGTCCATAGCTTTAGACACCAGCGGCACACCCTATGTGGCCTATTTAGATGTAGCCAATGGGGAGAAAGCTACCGTGATGAAATACGATGGCACCAGTTGGGTGACGGTAGGTGTAGCCGGCTTCTCTGCAAGCGTTGCCGAATCAGAGTCGTTAGCCATAGACAGGAGTGGAACACCCTATGTAGCCTACATGGACTTCTCAACCGGTGTAGCCGGCGGGCAAGCCACCGTAATGAAATACAATGGCAGCAGCTGGGAGAATGTGGGCAGTCCGGGCTTCTCAGACAGTGCGGTGCAAACGCCCGGTATAGCTATAGACAATAGCGGAACGCCCTACGTGGTTTACCAGGACGAACGTAACGGCTATAAAGCCACTGTAAAGAAATTTGACGGCAGCAGCTGGGTAACCGTGGGTACGGAAGGTTTCTCGGCCGCGCTCGCCCAATACACTTGTATTGCTGTAGATACCGGTGGTACACCCTATGTTTTTTATTCGGATTACACGGCTTCCGGCGCCGCTACCGTGAAGAAATTCTCCGGAGGCAGTTGGGTAACGGTAGGTAGTGTTGGTTTTTCATCCACCTGGAATTGCGCTTACAACACGATGGCAATAGACAGGAATGGGACACCTTATGTTGCTTATGAGAATGGCGTAGGTTCTGGTAGTGCCATGACCTACAGCGGCAGCAGCTGGATATATGCGGGCAGCAGCATTTTCTCCGCCGGGTCGGTACGGTGGACCTCCGTGGCTACAGTACCAGACGGTAGGGTCTTTGTAGCTTATGGGGATGCAGCCAACGGCAATAAAGCCACCGTGATGCAACTGATACCACCGGCAGGTCCGATCACCGGTACGGACACGCTTTGCATCAGCAGCACTACTACCCTCAGCGATACCACCACTGGCGGCACATGGACCAGTAGTGATCCCTCTATTGCCAGTATAGGTCCTGGCACAGGCCTTGTTACTGCTGTGTCTGCAGGAGTGGTGATCATTACGTACACCACAGTGGCTGGCAGTGTCTATTTCACGCTCACGGTAAGTGGTCCGCCTTATGCTGGTGCTATCAGTGGCGCTGCGATTGCGTGCATGTCGGCGGTAGATGTGCTGAGCGATGCAGCACCGGGCGGTACATGGAGCAGCAGTGATGCAGGCGTGGCTACCGTGGGGCCAACCGGTACGGTAACGGGAGTGTCTACCGGCAGTGTAACGATCAGTTACTCGGTAAGTAATAGTTGCGGACCAACGGCGGTAGCAACGCTTGTTGTCTCCGTAAATCCTGCGCCCGATGCGGGAAACATCACCGGACTGGATAGTTTGTGCCCGGCTGATACGGTTACCTTTATGGATACAGTAACTGGTGGCGCATGGGGCAGTACCAATACTGCTGTTGCCATTGTATCCGGTGGGGGTATGGTGACGGGATTATTGCCGGGTGCAGATACAATCACTTATGCCGTTACCATTGGCGGATGCACAACCACGGCTATTTTCCCGGTTATTGTTCGCCCGGTTGCAATATGTGCTACCGGTGTGCGTGCTATTGCCGGTGAAGAGGATGGCGCCATCGAGATCGCTCCAAATCCGAATCAAGGAGTGTTTACTTTCCGTCTTGCGTCAAAATTCGATGAAGAAGTGCGCCTGGTGATCATGGATGTAGTCGGTGAAAAAGTAAAGGAGCTGGTGACGGCTACTAATCAAAAAACAGAGATAAACTTCAATGCTGCACGCGGCGTGTATTTTATCACTGCTGTTAGCCCGACCGGCAAACAGACTGCAAAGATCGTTGTGCAGTAAGGTATCGCGCGGAGTGAGGCCGCTCATGTTTCGCGGATTGGCGCGGGTGTTCTTTCTTTTGGGTGGCTCCCGATATGCATCGGGACTGGCGCCAGAAAGAACCAAAGAAAAGGCCACTTTGACCGAATCGCTCCGCGCGGCCAAAGAAGCTCTACGCTGTTGTTCTGGGAAATACAATGTAGCCCCGCAGCAAAGCCTGCGGCCTGATTGCGCTAAGAATATAAATTAAGGGCGTGTCGCTATTGCGTGTGTGGCGGCGAAGTATACTTGACTCGGTGGTTTATGTTAGGAAGAAATAGCAATTGGAGCTTAGTGGAGTAACTATATTTTGTACATTAGTTCCACAGGTATATCAGCAAATAAAAGCTATGGATAAATTGGTTTCAGGAGTATTGGCTTTCATCATCATTCCTGCTGCATTGTTTGGGCAGGCGACTAAGAATGTCAAGGATAAGGAAACGGGCGAATATTATTCCGTCCTTAAATCAGACAATGGGGTAAAGCAGGGCGAATACCAAAAATACAGCTACAACAATAAGCTCCTGATACAGGGATACTACAAGCAAGGCGCACGGGATAGTATTTGGGAATGCTATGACTTAGATGGCAAGCTTACACTGAAATATGACTTCAGAAAAAATGAGGTGCTCTATTACGACACCGCAAAGAAAGCCAATTGCGGCAGGACCTATAAAGTGCTGCATGCTGAAAATGATGTGGACACTATATTAAGCAGGCCTCCTGTTTTCCTGCAGGGAAGCGGACTTGTCAGTGCAGTGCTCATGAAAAATCTTCATTACCCCGATGATGCGCGGGAAAATGCGACAAGGGGCAGGGTGCATGTTCTTTTCACGGTGGACAAAACCGGCAAGACGTCCAATTACCATGTGAATACGCCTCTCGGTTCCGGTACGGATGAAGAGGCGATGAGGGTGCTGAAGATGCTGCCAGACGATTGGCTGCCCGGCCTGGTGGGCCAGCGGGCAGTAGATGTGGA
>CAINOM010000027.1 GCA_903851455.1 uncultured Bacteroidota bacterium
AAGGTGGGCAGAAGAGTGCCAGAAGGTTGACTTTGCATTCTTATCATCCCACGTCAGTAGTTTCAGCGTTGCGTCGTTATTGATAGGGCGTGAAGAATCCCACACCTCTCCGTTAACCTCGGCAGCAAGCACTTTCCGTGCCAGGCCTTCACTTATCGACTTTGCTACATCAGCCGCGCTTGTGCCTTCGGGATACTCCCGCACTGCGCCATCTGGTAATGTTATATGTATCATGTTGTTCAAAATAGTTTGCAAATGTACGGAATCAATCAGCTATATGTAAAAACCACCGGCAAGTACCGGTGGTTTTATGTACTTACTATGTTTTTTTTAATTATTAGAATACGTGACGGAGTAATGAAACGTATCAGGACGCATTATTGGGTTCAGATCAATGCCGCCACCAGTGTGGTGATTCGTAGAGTCAGGATACGTAGAGATAACCGCAAAATTAATTGTAAACGCACTCTGACTGAAATTGGTGATCGTTGCATTATAAATGTCCAGCCTTTGTACCGCAGAAGAGTCAAAATGAAGTTTCCAGAAAGAGTCGCATATGCCAGGCAGTGCGGGCGTCATCGTTGCTCCCACTACTGCGCTGAGGAAGGTGTCCACTACTACTGGAGAGAACGACAAAGTATCAAAGAAATATGGCTCCAGGATCGATTCTGTTACACCAAAAGTATTGCTGAAGCCGTTATACAGGTCCATTAGCGATTCTCCATTTTTCAACTGCCACACAAATCCGGTAGAATCAGCCTCAGAAGCGTCGCACCTGTTTGCACCGGGGAAAACAAACCCACGGTTGAGAGAGTCAAATTTGATGAAGTCATCCTTGTGGCATGTAGGTATCCAGTCCAGGTAATTGAGCGTAGTATCAACACCGTTTGGTTTTCTTAAAGTAAGTGTGCCACCGGAAACATGCCAACTGCCTTTGCGCAGCATACTTTCCCTGCTGTAATTGGTAGTAGGGGCTTTATTGCAGGCGGCTATCAGGATAATACAGAAGGCCAGGAAAAAGTATCTCCTCGTTTGTAAAACATTTTAAAGCCTAAAGCTAATAAATATATTTGAAGCGGGGAAATCCGGCCTCATATTATGTGGCATTTACTGTCTTTTGTGCCGTTCTACCCAAAAAGAGAGGGTTCTGTTTGCGCAGAACCCTCTTTATTATTTTCAGCGGTAGTTTACTTCTTACCCACCATAGTCTTAAATACGGCATCGTTCACCTTTACGGGGTATTCGCGGCGCATTTTTTCATTCCATTGTTTCTCCAGGTAGTCCTGGTACTCAGCTACTACATAGCCACGTGCTTCTTCCAGCGTCTTGCGGGTAGGGGTGTTGTATATCTGCTTGGCCACTACCACAGAGAACTGTGCGTTCGTATTGGAGATCACTTTTATGTTGTCTTTCTGCAGTTCCGCCGCTGTTGCATCTTTATAGCGGGAGAATTCATAACGTCCGCGCTGTATGCTCACGCCATCGGGCCTTGTCGATGTATTGAGTGCTTTTACCATTTCCTCGTCGGTTACTTTACCACCCCTCAGCATCATCATTCCGGTATCAAACATCGCCTTATCCTTGAATTTGTAAACCGCACCATCGAAACCTGGCTCCCAGTTATACTTACTGCTGTGTGCTTCATAAAATGCTTTCAGCCCCACTGAGTCCTTAGCGGCCTTGCTCCATACGTTGCGGTCCATTAGTTCAAACAGCATGATACCATCGCGATACTCTTCCATCAGGTTTTTGAACTCCGGATTTTCTTCCACCAGCTTGTGCTCTTCGAAGTCATTCACCACGCTGTTTACATACATGTTGAACGCATCGCGGATAACGGCGTTTTTAGGCCCGTTAAGCTTGCCATGAGTAAGTCCTTCGGCAAATTTCACGAAGTCACTTTGCAGGTAGTTCTTACCAGCCAGCGTGAATACCGGCTTGCTCATATCCTTAAAATCAGAAGCCTTGAAAGTCTTTCCTGCCTTCCCGGTATCTGGGATAGCCATTAGTCTTGCATTTACCTCTGCAAAGTTTTCGGAATACTCTTTGTAGCCGTTCTTTTCTTTTATCTTATTAAAGAAGTGGTCTCTTGCGGTCTGGGCACGTGAGTCGTTCTCAACCTTATGCTTCAGGGTAGGGTACAGGGTATCATAAGGCTGCAGCGGGTATTTGGCCAGCAGTTTTATGATATGGAAACCGTAATCAGTCTTCACCGGGGCTGATATGTCTCCTGGTTTCTTAAGTGCAAAAGCGGCATTTTCAAATGACATTACCATATGGCCCGCGCCAAATGGTTTCATAACACCACCGTCATTAACTGTGTATTTGTCGTCAGAGTATTTTTTCACCAGGTCCTCAAATGATGCACCGTTCTTCAGCATGGTTTCCACACTGTCAGCGCGCTTGCGGCCTGCTTCCACGCCTTCTTCACCGCGCGACTTAGCTACACCTATCATGATCTGGGCCACTTTCACCTGGCCGCGGTCAGCACGCTTGTCTATTACTTTGATAATATGATAGCCAAACTGCGTTTTGAATGGAGCAGACACCTTACCAACCGACGTGCTGTAAGCCACGTTCTCAAATGGATATACAGTTTGCAGTGCGGTAAAGTAACCTATGTCGCCACCGTTATCTTTAGATCCCTTGTCATCTGAAAACTGTTTTGCCAGCGTTTCAAAATCGGCCTTCTTATTCTCAATAAGATGATAGATACTGTCTATCTTCCTGTAAGCGGCAACAGTGTCCATTCCCGGGCTACAGCTCACCAGGATGTGCGCCACATGCACATCTTCCTTCATACGGTCATACGCCTCGTGTATCATTTTGTTGGTTACCTGCTCGTCCGTCAGGTAATTCTTTGCCAGCTGCTTGCGGTAGCTGTCCAGCTCATGGTCTATCGTGGCCACGGTGTCCAGTTTCTGCTTGTCGGCCTCGGCAACTTTCATGCGGAAAAGCGCATACAGGTCAAGATAGCTTCTGAGCGCCGTATCGGTCATGTCCGGCTTCTTATTGATACTGTTCTTCTTGTATACCCTCAGAAATTCTTCCTTAGTTACCGAATGAGGGCCGTAAGTGAATAGAGATTGCGCATGCCCGGATACCATAAAAGCACCTGAAGCAATACATGTTAATACCAGCTTTCGCATTTTTGTGTGATTTTATTATTAGGATTTTGTTTTTTTATCCGTTTTGTTTTTTGCAATCTTTTCCATCATGTCCACAAGCCCGGTCAAAGTAGTATGGTCGAGCCTTTTCCCCTTTATTATTTTCTTTTCGTCGAGCAAATATATAGTAGGCGTGCTATAAACATCATATTTTCCTCTCCA
>CAINOM010000028.1 GCA_903851455.1 uncultured Bacteroidota bacterium
CAGTTAATTCCAACCGCATCACCGTCTGCAACTACCCAAGCTTTCTTAAAATAGGCTGGACTTGAGTGAATAAACACAAACAATCTATTAAAATCTATTACTCTAACTTCAAGATCTTCTACACCTTTTGCACACTATGCAAAGCATCTTTCTACATAGACGTATAAACGAGGGGAAATCTTGGGTGGTGCAAGAATTAATCCCAATAATCATTCCTTCAAAAACTTCCTCACTTCTGAACCATTCACTCTTACAAAGTATATACCTGCTGCCAGGGTTGAGATGTCTACCAGTACTATTTCCGAGTTATACGAATTGGTATAGACCGTTTGGCCTAACAGGTTGCTGATAGCTATTGTATTTATTCCGGTTGGAGCGGATATCGTTAACGATGTTGTCGCGGGGTTGGGGAATAAGCTAACATTGGTGCGGGATGGAGCAACGGAAGGCGCAGAAAGTACGATAGAATCACAATGAGCAGTTTCAGCCTTTAATGAATTAGTAGCGGACACTGACGTAAGCGTGCCATAGACATCTATGCCCGTTCCATTGCCGGAGATCGCTGAAGTATAATTTTGTACGGTTACATGCAGCACATGAGCTCCAGCGGTTAACCATACTGTCTGTGTGAAATAAGTAGCAGTGCTGAAATGGGCAACGGCATCGGAAGCAGGTTGAGAGAAAGTCAACGAAATACTGCTGTCAATATCAGTTTCCTGGATCCAGTTATCACCTGCGAGATAAAGGTTAAGCTTTATGCTGTCATCGAGCACATATTGAAGGGCCTGCCCAGCGTTGCATAATAAATTGGGTCGCCGTAAGTGCCCGGAGTACTATATCCATTTCCATTAAGGTAACTGATCCAATGGCCGGGGTATCCAATAGGATTAACGACCCACGGAGGCGACGGAGATACGATGTCAGCGCTGCTATCTATCATAACGGCTGTATACCCGCCCATTGCTGCGATGGCGGGTATTGCAGCAGGCGATATAAATGAAACGATCCATTTAGGGTCCAAAACAGGCGCGGCGCTGTCTGCTCCGTATAGGATTGCCAGTCCGGTAGAAGGATCGTATCCTGTATTGATCATCAAAGTATTACTGCAGCATCCCGACTGTGGCAATTCCTGGGACAAAACAATGTTTGGCAATAAAAGCAGTAGGAAAAGTATCTTTTTCATAGGGTAAATTATTATGTGACAAAGGTACAGGGCAATGCTAGCCTCACAATAGGTATAAATACTGATTTTCAGGCTCTAAAAGCACATTCGGGACCTCGGGCAGATATCATTAGCTGTGAACGTACCCCGGAAACAATAGGATCGCAGGCATTAGAAATGTGGTATTTCGGCCCACCCGGTCCTCTGCTTTCCCAACTTTTGCCCCAATTTAACACCGAATATTGTACCTTCGCCGCCCGAATAATCATAGCAGCCGCGATGATAACGGCTGTTTTTTTAACACTATAAAATATACACAATTATGGCTACGGTAACGCGCGAAAACATAGGTACGTTGCACGATAAACTGACAGTAAAACTGTCGAAAGAAGACTATATGCCCGGCTTTGAGAAAACCCTGAAACAGCAGGCCAAGTCTGCAAATGTACCGGGCTTTCGCAAAGGCATGGTGCCTGTTGGCATGGTACGCAAAATGTACGGCCAGACCATTCTTAATGAAGAGGTGATACGCACCGCAGGTAAGAAACTGGAAGACTATATGACAGGCGAAAAGCTGTCCATCTTCGCGCAGCCTATGGTACTGGCCGACCAGACCCGCATGCAGCCGGATATGAGCCAGCCGCAGGATATTGACTTCGCTTTTGAAGTGGGCCTGAAACCTGATTTCGAAATCCCCGCAGTTAAGAACAAGGCAAAGCTTACCCGCTACAAGATCGCCGTGAGCGACAAAATGATGGATGATGAGCTGGAGCGCATCAAACGCCGCTTTGGTAAGGTAGAGTCGCAGGACACGGTTACCAGCAAGGAAGACATTATCTACGCTACTTATGAGCCTTGCGATGAAGCGGGCAATGTAACCGGCGAAGGGACAACAATAGAAGATACGGAGATGCAGGATAAGATGCCTGCGAAGCTCAAGGAAATGGTGATGGGCAAGAAGGCCGGAGACACATTAGTGTTTCGCCCGGCTGACGTATGCACTGCAGAGGAGCTCCCCGCATTCCTGAGAGACCCGCTGAAGGCAGGTGAAGATGCTGCACAGCATAACTACAAGCTGACCATTACAAAGATCGGCATGCTGATACCGCATGAAATGGGTACCGAACTTTTTCAAAAAGTTTACCCGAATGCGGAGATAAACGACGAAGCGGCTTTCCGCGAAAAGATAAAGGGCGAACTGACCAATGAGTTCACCCGTATAGCCGGTGAACGCCTGCACAACGAGATATACGAACTGCTGGTGCACAACACGCCGATAGAACTGCCGGTAGACTTCCTGAAACGCTGGATGCGCGAAGGTGGCGAAACCCGCAAGTCGGCACAGCAGGTGGAGAGTGAGTTTGGCAGCTTTGAGCACCAGCTCAGGTGGCAGCTCATATCAGACAAGCTGCTGGCTGAAAACGCGATCAGCGTGACACGCGAAGAAGTGGATCGCGACATCAAGACGCGCGTGATGGCTTACTTCGGCCTCGGCCCTGATGATGAGGACCAGGCGCCATGGATGGAAAGCTATATGGGCAAGATATCCAAGGATGAGAAGATGATGGATGAGACCTACCGTCGCCTGTTGTTTGCAAAGCTGTTCAGCTTCCTGGAAACGCAGTTCACGGTAGAGGAGAAAGACATAGAAGAGGATGCGTTCTTCAAGCTGGAAGATGCGCACGCGGCACATCACCACCACCATTAATAACTGGTTGGGATGACCCCAAATAATTAAGCCCCTGCAACTCAATGCAGGGGCTTACTATTTTATATCGGTTTGCGATTAATACCAGTAACCGCGGCCACGCCAGCCCCAGCCCCACCAGTCGTGGCTGTAGCCACCTTCTCTGTGGTCAGTCTCCAGCATATCTCTCTTCCATGCCTTGCGGTATGCTGAGCGCATTTTCCGGTCAGCAGCCCATGGGCGGTAGTAAGACATTTCTTCAGCCTGCATTTCTTTTCTCCTCACTTTCATGTCCTTTCTCCAGGCACGGTAGCAATGGAAATCGCCTTTGAAAGAGCTCTCAAGATGGCCGCCGCAGCAAGCCTCACTCGATTCCTTTTTGTCTTGTGCAGATGCACTTCCAGCGGAGAGGAACATAATCGCTAAAAATGGAATTAGGAGGTGTTTTTTCATAAACAGTTAATTTTTGTGAACAAAGTAATTCAATAGTCAATATATATCCAAATTTTTATCGGCAAAACCTGTTATCTGTGTAGTAATACCAGATATCCGTGCATTAATACCAGTAGTCGTGTGGCTCGCCTGCGTCTTTGTGTACAGCTTCGAGGTTATCCCTCTTCCATGCTTTCCACTCAGCTCTTTTCGCTTTTCTGCGCGCAGCAAACGGGCGGTTGGTTTCCAGCGCCTTCGACTGGCACTCTTTTTTCTTACGCTTCATGTCCTTCTTCCAGGCGCGGTAACACTTGTAGTCGCTGGCCAGGTAGTCGTCGTAATGATCGATATAAGAATATTTCTGGATGCAGTCGCAGTATGCAGCTTTCATCACATCGTCACTTTTTCCCTGTGCGGAGGCTTTAGTGCCGCCAAGCAAAGCAAGGAGTAAAAAGGAGAGCAGCAGGTAGTTTTTCGTCATAGCTTTTTCAATTTCGAGTACAAAATAAATAATCGGCTATACATATCCAAACAATTGCACAAAGAAATATTTATGGCGACCGGGAGGTGCGGGTGCCCCAAACGTGCCAGACACCTACGTACGCCGTATATTTACACAAAAAGTGACTCAGTGCCCGACGTAATACAATTATTATCAGATCATATAGCCAACCAGATAGCTGCCGGCGAGGTGATACAGCGCCCTGCATCTGCGGTAAAAGAACTGCTGGAAAATGCCATTGACGCAGGCGCTACCGAGATACAGCTGATCATAAAGGACGCAGGCAAGGAACTGATACAGGTAACCGATAACGGAAAGGGTATGAGCCCTACCGACGCTCGGATGAGCTTTGAGCGGCACGCTACCTCCAAGATACGCAATATTGAAGACCTCTTTAAGATACGCACCATGGGTTTCCGGGGTGAGGCGCTGGCGTCTATTGCCGCCGTAACCCAGGTAGAACTGAAGACCCGCCAGGCGACCAGCGATGCCGGCACCCGCATAGTAATAGAGGGCACCGAGGTAAAACTACAAGAGCCCTGCGCCGTGAACCCCGGCACCACGATCAGTGTAAAGAACCTGTTTTACAACGTACCCGCCCGGAGGCATTTTCTGAAGAGTGCTACCACCGAGCTCAGGCACATACTCGATGAGTTTACCCGGGTGGCGCTGGCATACCCGGCCATTGGTTTCCGGCTGTGGAACAATGGCACCGAGCAGTTTCACCTTACACAAGGCAACCTCAAGGAGCGTGTGGTAGCCCTGCTGGGCCATACTTACGAAAAGAACCTGGTACCGGTAGAGGAGCAGACGGATATGCTCAATATTCACGGCTTCATAGGCAAGCCTGCAGCAGCCCTTCGTACTCGCGGCATGCAGTTCTTCTTTATCAACGGCCGATTCATACGCAACTCTTATCTGAACCATGCGGTAGTGCAGGCTTATGACGGACTGATAGAAAAAGAAGCCTTCCCGTTTTACGTACTCTTCCTTGAGGTGGACCCTGCAAGGGTAGATGTGAATGTACACCCCACCAAGCAGGAGGTAAAGTTTGAGGACGACCGCATGATGTATACCTACCTGAACAGCGCGGTAAGGCATTCACTGGCGCGCTACAACATAGCGCCCTCACTCGATTTTACGCTGAGCCCGGAGATACAGCAGCTATCTTCGGTACAGCTGCCGTATACCGATAGCCAGAAACAGGAGACTACAAAAGGATACCTCTACAGCACCTTCAGCGATAAAGACCAGGCACACTTTATAGAGCGCAAGGACAGCCTGAGGCGCTGGAAAGATCTTTATGAAATAGCAAAAATGCCAGTCGACAGTTCACAGTCGGCAATTGACAGCGCTCAGTTTGCAGCCGGCTCCTTCAACTCAGCCCCGGATGATTCTAACAACTTGCAAGGCTCATTACTGACCGGCGCGGAAACCGAGAGCAAGGGCAGCAACGGTATGATGCTGATACATGGCTCTATGCTGGCCACTACAGTAAAGAGCGGAATGATGCTCATACACATTCGCCGGGCACAGGAGCGCATATGGTATGAGCGCCTGCTGGCCGAATGGAACAGCCAGAACACACCATCGCAGCAAGTGTTATTCCCCATCTCTTACGAAACATCTCCGCAGGACGCAGTTCTGCTCACCGAGGTGCTTGCCGACCTTGCGCGCATTGGCTTTGATATAGCTCCCTTCGGGCAGAATACTTTTGCAGTACAGGGCATCCCCAGCGGCCTGCCTGCCGGCGAAGAAAAAAATGTACTGGATGAGGTGCTTGACCACCTGAAGCACGAATCACCGGATGCAGTGAGCAAGCGCACCGAGCTGCTGCTGGCCCACATGGCCCGCCGTCTCAGCCGCAACAAGCACGCTATTATGCAACCCGAAGGACAACAAGGCCTTATAGACGAGCTGTTTGCCTGCTCCCAGCCTGAGTATACGCCCGATGGAAAGAAGGTATTTGTAATGATCAGGAAAGAAGACCTGGAACAAATGCTGGGGTAGCCTGGACGTTCTTTTCGCTGGGTAAACTGATCGTTATTGGATTACTTAATCCACTTCCCCACCACCGGCAACTTCATTAGTTCTTTCTTCTCTATCTCATATACAAACCGCAGATAAAGCAGTAAAAACACGGTTCCTGAAAGTAAGTGCAGCGCCGGTCTGGCTGTAAGCATGCAGGCAGCCATGTTGCAATAGTAAAACAACAGCATTACTGAGAAATATCCCAGCAGCTTCTTGGTGGCATAGGGTACGCGGTATACCTTTTGGCCCCAGACGTAGGAGATCACCATCATGCTGGCATAGCAGATGAGTGTAGCCCACGCACAGGCCATGTATCCATAATGCGGAATGAACAGATAGTTAATGATCAGCGTTACCGCCGCCCCAATTAGCGTTATGGTAGCCCCGGCCCTTGTATTGTGCGATAGCTTGTACCAGATGGACAGATTGTAATATACTCCAAGACTCATATTGGCTACCAGCAGTATCGGCACTACCCTTAGCCCTTCCCACATATGCCGGTTCCGGATCAGCTGCTTCCAGATATCTATGTACAGCGTCACCACCAGGAACATCACGCATATCGTGATCACGAAGAACTTCATCACCCTCGCATAGGTCTTGGGTGCATTCTCCCCCTTTGCCTGCTGAAAGAAAAACGGCTCCGCGCCCATCCGGAATGCCTGTATGAACAGCGTTATGAGTATGGATAATTTATAGCAGGCCGAATAGATACCCACCTGCTGTAGCTTCTCTCTTTGTGTAGCCACCGGCGCCCACCAGCCCAGCATGATGCGGTCGAAGGTCTCATTGATCATCCCTCCAAAACCCGCCACCATTAGGGGCAGGGAGTAGATCAGCATTTCCCGCCACAATTTGCCATCCCATTGCAGGCGTATAGCCAAAAACTCAGGCAGCAGCATTAAAAATGTAAAACCCGATGCAATAATACCCGCTATGATATAATACCCCGCACCCGTATCCGGATTGTACCACCCGGCCATCATAGACTCCGGATGCGATTTGGCCAGCCCCGGCAGGATGCTGTAAAAGAAGTACACCATGCCCACATTCACGAAGATGCTCACCACCCTAATAAAAGCATACTTCTTTGGCCTTCCTTCAAACCGCAGCCGCGCAAATGGCAACGTAGTAAGCGTATCCAGCGCGATCACAAAAGCCGCCCAGGTAATGAATTCGGGGTGCAAATTTATGCTGAGCAATGTAGCCACTTGCTGCCGGAACAACAACAAAATGCCGGTCAGAAAAACAGTGGAGGTAATAAGCGAAAAGGCCGCCGTGCTGAAAAGGGTCTTTTCATCAACCCCATCCTTGTTGCTAAAACGGAAGTAGGCCGTTTCCATGCCATAGGTAAAGATGACATTCAGGAATGGTATCGCCGAGTACACAATACTCTGCTCACCGTAAGTAGCCTCAGAAAGTTTGTAAGTAAGGTAGGGTGTAAGCAGGTAATTAATAAACCGCGCAGCAATAGAGCTGATGCCATACCATGCCGTTTGCCCCGCTAGTTTTTTTATAGACACCTATCCGAAAATTCAAAAGTAAAAATCCAAAATTCAAAAGTGTTAAGCCAACACTACTCAAATTTACTCGATTATTTCAGGCAATAAAATAAGCTGAAAAAATACCTAAAGCTCACAATTTAAGGCCCGATGCATGACTCCCCCTTAGGGGGCGGGGCGACCACGGGTATTTACTCAATAGTCCATGTCTCTTTCCCCGAAAGCAGCTTGTCCAGGTTGCCCTTGCCCTTAGTGGCTATGATCTCCTCTATCTGCAGCCTCATTTCGTCTTCATAGGTCGGCCTGTCGGCAGCATAAAACACGCCAAATGGCCTTGGAGCATGTCCCGGCACACTTGGATCGTCAAAGAAACGGGTGAGTATCTGCGCTTTATAGAAATCAGTCTCGTCGTGTATCCATAGGTCGCTCGTGCTGTATTCAGCGCCCAGGTCCACCAGCTCAGGCAGGTGCCCGTTCAGGCGTATGCCCTTGTCTTTGGCAGCGCCATATATAAGCGGCTGGCCCTGTTCCAGCATCAGCGTTTCAGTAGCCTTAGAACTCTTTTCGGTAAATATCTCGAAAGCCCCGTCATTAAATATGTTGCAGTTCTGGTAGATCTCC
>CAINOM010000029.1 GCA_903851455.1 uncultured Bacteroidota bacterium
AGCCGAGATACCGTGTGCCCGCCATGTCGATACATCTGCAAGTTTAATCAGATTTTTTCGCATTACTAAAGCCCTTGCACTAAAGTGCATAGTTTTCACTAACGGTTGAGACCAATAAACCGTGGGACTATAGTATTAACAGATCGGGCAACTTTTCAAAAAGTTGCCCGATCATAATTAGTTGAAAAGAATATCAATAGCTTAAGACATATGCTCCAGTGAAGCCCCGGAACAAGGTCCCGATTTCTATCGGGAGGGGTTTGGGGTTTTTAATCCGCCTGGTGGAACGCGTACCTGTAATCAGTTGGCGGCACATAAGTCTCTTTTATGGTCCTTGCACTCAGCCAGCGATAAAGATTAAGTATAGATCCGGCCTTGTCATTGGTACCTGATGCACGTGCTCCGCCAAATGGTTGCTGTCCTACCACCGCACCTGTTGGTTTGTCGTTGATATAGAAGTTGCCCGCACTGTTCACCAGCGCCTTGGTAAGATATTCTATCGCGTACCTGTCCTGGGCAAATATAGCACCCGTAAGTGCATATGGCGAAGTGTTATCCAGCACTTCCAGTGTTTGTATCCACTGGTCTGCTTCATAAACATATATTGTCAGCACCGGGCCAAATATTTCTTCACACATAGTTACGTAAGATGGGTCGGTCGTCTCAATGATCGTCGGCTCCACAAACCACCCCTTCGAGCTGTCGCACTTACCGCCGCAAAGAATTTTCGCCGCGCCATTGCTGTTCTTCACACTGTCTATATACTTCGAGATGCTCGTAAATGATTTCTCGTCTATTACCGCATTGATGAAGTTCGTAAAATCATCCACCACGCCCATTTTCATGGTCTTTAGCTCAGCCACGAGCTTTGTTTTTATTTCGTCTGCAAGATTTGCAGGCAGGTAAGCCCTTGATGCTGCGGAGCACTTTTGCCCCTGGTACTCAAATGCACCACGGGCCAGGCCTGCCACCACGGCGTCCACATGTGCGCTCGGATGCACAAATACAAAGTCTTTGCCTCCTGTTTCACCCACTATGCGCGGATATGATTTATACCTCGCTATGTTATTACCTATGCTCTTCCACATACTCTGGAATACGCCGGTAGATCCTGTAAAATGCACACCTGCAAAATATGGATGTGCGTAACAGATATCACCTACCAGCGGTCCTGAAGGATAAATAAGATTGATGACGCCGCCTGGCAATCCAGCCTCTATCAGTATCTCCATAAACACACTTGCTGAATACACCTGTGTATTGGCAGGCTTCCATACCACAACGTTGCCGCACATAGCAGGCGCAGTAGGCAGGTTACCGCCTATCGCAGTAAAGTTAAACGGCGTTACTGCCAGCACAAAACCTTCCAGTGGCCTGTACTCCATACGGTTATCCATACCCTGCGGCGACAGCGGCTGCTGCTTATATATCTGGCTAAGAAAATGCACATTGAAACGCAGGAAATCTATCAGTTCACAGGCACTGTCTATCTCCGCCTGGTATGCGTTCTTACTTTGGCCCAGCATGGTCGCAGCATTCATCCGGAAACGATACTTCGTAGCAAGCAGCTCTGCTGCCTTCATGAAGATAGAGGCGCGGTGCTCCCAGCTTGTTGCCGCCCAGCTCTCACGGGCTGCCAGTGCAGCATCTATCGCATCATGCACCTGTTGCTCATCCGATGCATGAAAATGCCCAAGCAGGTGCTCGGTTTCATGAGGCGGGCGTATCTCTTTCTTTATGCCACTCCGCACTTCCTTCCCGTCTATGTACGCTGGTATGTCACGTTTGTGATTCTTCAGTTCAGCAACCGCTTTTTGCAATGCTTTCCGCTCATGGCTGCCCGGAGCATAGGTTAATACTGTTTCATTCTTTGGTTCCGCGAAATCGAAATATGCGTTATTCATTTGATCATATATTTTTGTAGCCGCTGGGCTGATAACAATTTACCGGAAGGTCAGGCCTTTCCTGGGGGATGCAAAGGTAGTTATTTTAAGATTATTGGGGAAAACAGGCTGTTTATATCCGGACTGGTATTTACAACTTGACAATGCCGTGCTTGATCGCAAACAGCACCAGTCCTGTCTTAGACTTGATATCCAGTTTCGCAAAAAGCGATTCCCGGTAGCCGTCTATCGTCCTTGTCGAGACCTTCATTAGCGAAGCTATCTGATCATACTTATATTCTTCTTTATCACTCACCAGCATCAGGAACGTAAGTTCCCGCTCATTGAGCAGGCTCAGCACCTGGGCAGGCTTGCTGATATCATGCCCGCTTGTGTTTTTCAGCAGGGCATTGTGCGATATTTCACTATGATAATACCCGGTTGCCATAATGTCATTAATTGCCTTCCGTAGCTCCTCTTCCGTACAGCTTTTCCGAAGATATCCCCTTACGCCCATCCGGAACAACTCAATGATCATTTTCTCGTCTGTATCCAGGGTCAGAATAAGTACTTTCAGATTTGGCTTGTACTGCCTGATCCAACGGGTTGTTTCCTCTCCGTTCATCTCCGGCATATTCAGGTCCATGAT
>CAINOM010000030.1 GCA_903851455.1 uncultured Bacteroidota bacterium
CAAGCTTCTTCCGTTTTAAAGCGGCTGTTCAGGATATCACGGGCATGCCCGATGTTATTCCCGCACACCAGGGCCGGGCGGCTGAGAAAATACTCTTCAGCATACTTGGAGGTAAAGGAAAATACTTTATCAGTAATACCCTGTTTGACACCACCCGGGCAAATATCGAGTTCTCGGGAGCCGAGGGAATTGACTTGTTGTGCGAAGAAGGCAAACACACTTCGGTTCCCGCACCCTTTAAAGGCAATATTGATGTTGCAGCCCTGGAAAGAGTGATCATTGAAAAAGGCGCCGAAAACATCCCGCTTTGTATCATTACTATTACCAATAATTCCGGTGGCGGCCAACCGGTAAGTATGCAGAACATACGTGAGGCAAAAAAAGTGTGTACCAAACATAATATTCCGATGTTCATTGATGCCTGCCGGTTTGCGGAAAACTCGTATTTCATCAAGTTGCGGGAGGAGGGATATGCGGGTAAAAGCGTTAAAGAAATAGCGCAGGAAATTTTTTCTTATGCGGACGGATGTACCATGAGCGCTAAAAAAGATGCGTTTGCAAATATCGGTGGCTTCCTGGCAATGCGGGATCAAGAGCTGGCACTGAAATCAAGAAATCTCCTGGTGATCACTGAAGGGTTCCCTACGTACGGAGGCCTTGCGGGGCGCGACCTGGAGGCTATTGCTATCGGCCTGGAAGAAGTGATGGATGAGCACTACCTGCAATACCGCATCAGAAGTATTGAGTACCTGACCAACAAACTGATCGAGGCAGGCGTGCCCGTAATGCAACCGGCAGGTGGCCACGCCGTATACCTTGATGCAAAAGCGTTCCTGCCGCATATCCCCGTAGACCAATATCCGGGCCAGGCGCTGACCGGAGCCTTGTATATAGAAGGTGGTGTGCGCGGAGTAGAGATAGGGTCGCTCATGTTTGGAAAATATGACGATGACCGGAAATTGATACCTGCACAGATGGAACTTGTGAGGTTAGCAATTCCACGACGCGTATATACGCAGAGCCATATTGATTATGTATCTGAAGTGATCATAGAGGTGTATAATAACCGCCAAAAAATAAGCGGGCTGAAAATTATCGAAGAAGCCGCGATGCTGAGGCACTTCACAGCGAAACTGCAACCTATAAAATAATAAATAACTCGTATGAAGATTCAAACAAAAAAGAGCTGGGCTGAGCCGTATAAGATAAAGATGGTTGAACTGGTGTACGAGCCGAAATAACTTCGTTTCTTCCAGGCGAAGTCCAAAAAGAAATAGGCGTCATCGTATTGCAAACAGCTGAAAGCACACCCACCAAGAAGTCACCTTTATACATTACGATGAGATGCCGTCTCCTTCAACAATGGAGCACATTTCATTGTATTCGGCCAGGGAAAAATCCGGCTTTTTCTTACTCAGCATACTTCGCCATCCTCGGCTGGTGAAGGGCTAAGAAGAACAAGATGTTATCAACTCGGCAATTACTTATTCAATTCAAAAAGAGAGACCTCGCGGACATTTATCTGCGAAGTTTCCGCACTAGTCGCCACGAAACATAAGTAGCCTTCACCCAAAGGCGCCTTTTGCAGGTACCAGGTTTCGAGATCAGCG
>CAINOM010000031.1 GCA_903851455.1 uncultured Bacteroidota bacterium
ATAGAGGCACACTCTTTCCCTACACGACGCTCTTCCGATCTAATCACAACTAAAACGAAGTTAAACCAACCAGGGATTAATTTTCTAACCACATTAAACAAAAGAGAGTAAGTTATGAGCCAAAGTAATGAAACGAACCAGCAACAGCCCAAAAAGAATAATTCGATCATTTATTGGGTAGTTATTTTGATCCTGCTCGCCGGATGTATCTACTTGTTCATGAGCAAGAACAAGATGGCTGAAGACAATGACGTAAGCCTGAGGCAGAAACAACAGCAGCTGGATTCTGTAAAGACCGACCGTGCTTCGTTGCAGTCTGATTTTGACGCGGCATCTGCAAAAATAGATCAGCTGACTACCCAGAATGCGAAGATGGACAGCGCGCTGCAGGGGGATAAAGAAGCCATGATGAAACTCAAGGGCCAGATATCTGCTGTGCTTCACAACGATAAGGCTACAAAGGCAGAGCTTGCCCAGGCCCGTGAAATGATCAATAGCCTGAACGATAAGAGCAAACAGTATGAGGCGCGTATAGCGGAACTGGAGAAAGAGAATACGGTGCTTACGGGACAGAATAAATCGCTCACCAAGGAGCGGGATTCAACAGTGAGCCAGAACGTTGCGATCAAAAAATTGGGGTCTGTGCTTACGGTATCTAATATCCGTATGGAGCCGATCCACCTGAAGAAGAATGGTAAAGAAAAAGAAACATCAAAGGCGAAGAAAGTGGATGTGCTCCGCATTATGTTTGACATTGATGAGAACAGGATAGCTGAAAGCGGAACAAAGCAGTTGTATCTCCGTATCCTGTCTCCTGATGGTAACATTCTAACCAGCCCGGCCAACGGATCGGGTATGCTCAATACAAGCAAGGGCGACCAGATGTCATTCTCTTTGGTGAAGGGTGTACCGCTTACGCAGGGCCAGCCATTAAAGAACATCATGGCCGACTGGAAGCAGGATGGCGACTATCCGAGAGGCGCATTTACAATTGAAGTATATAGCGAAGGTTATAAAGTGGGCAGCGGTTCAGTAACTTTGAAATAAGTAACTGCCCCCGTAAGATAAAACAATGCGGTATTGAGAAATGTGCTAACATTTTCCTCAGCCGCATTGTTGCTTTGTGGCAGTTTCGGAACGCGGCTTAACAATTCCATAATATGGCGTTCATTTTGGCTTAATATTCAGAGTCTACTTTTGATAAACGATTTAGTGAAATTATGGAAGTATTCCCGGGCAAAATTCTGATTGTTGACGATGAACCGGATATAGTCGAGTTCATAAGTTATAATTTAAAAAGTAAAGGCTATCTCATCGCGGCTGCGAAGGATGGGGTGGAAGCTATCCGTAAGGCGCGGGATTTCAGGCCAGACCTGATCCTGCTGGATATAATGATGCCTAACAAGGACGGTATTGAAACGATCAGGGAACTGCGGGCAATGCACGAATTTGACGATACGGCCATTATTTTCCTAACTGCGCTCAATGATGAGAAATATGAAATTGAGGGCCTGAAAATAGGCGCCGATGATTTCATCTCCAAGCCCATAAAGCCTGAATTGCTTGCCACGCGTATCGGTTCCGCGCTTCGCCGTTTCCGCAAAGATGAGGAGCAGGAACAAAAGCAGAACTTTGGCGACCTCGAAATTAATAAGACCAAGTTTACCGTTTCTTACAAAGGCGCGGATATCATGCTTGCCAAGAAAGAATTTGAACTGTTGTCGCTACTGGCATCCAAGCCCGGACGAGTTTTCCTGCGCAACGAGATACTGCAGCGTGTATGGGGTACTGACGTAATAGTAGGTGACCGTACCATAGACGTGCACATCCGCAAGATCCGCCAGAAAGTGGGCATTGACCTGATCACTACCGTGAAGGGCGTGGGCTATAAGTTTGAAATGGAATAGTGCGCGCTAACCCCTAGCCCCCAGGGGGAACACCCTGATCAAGGTCGTCAGGTACCTGGCCTTTTTTGAAGTTATATGCGAAATCCGGAAGCTAAATGGTTTGTTCACAAAGCACTCCCCTTTAGGGGTAGGGGGTTCTCACTTTTTACCTTACCTTAGTCGCATGTCCGTACTGGATACAAAAAATCTATCTCCGCGCCTTTTGTCATCTATTACTGCCGTTCTCATAGCAACGGCAAATGCGCTGATGAGCCTGCTCCTGCACCTGAGCTGGTACACGCCTATACTTGTGTTCATTGTTACGTTCATCGTCATTTATGGCATCTATTATTATACACTTCAGCGGTTCATCTACCGGAAGATCAAGATCATCTATAAGTTCATCTACCAGATCAAGGCAACGAAGAAGGAAGAGTTTTTTTATAAGAACATCCTGCCTCAGAAATCTATAGATGAAGTGAGTGAGGACGTGGAGAAGTGGGCAACTCAACGAAAGGATGAAATTGAGGTGCTTCAGGCAAATGAAAAATTCAGAAAAGAGTTTTTGATGAACCGG
>CAINOM010000032.1 GCA_903851455.1 uncultured Bacteroidota bacterium
GGCACAAGATCCAATAAAAGGTAATGCTTTGCTCCGCTTTTCAGAATGTTTGAAAAACAAAAGATGCCACCCTCAGGCGGCATCTTTAATAGTTTAGCAGCAATTTATTTATTTCTTCTTTCTCAATCCTGCCTCGTCCAGCTTCAATACTGCACGCCTGTTCAGGGCCTTGCCTGTGGCCGTTTTGTTATCGCCAATAGGGTCATGTGCACCCTTGCTCATCACCGTGATGCGCTCCGGCTCTACCCCCATTCTCACCAGTTCACCTTTCACCACTTCTGCACGTTTCAGCGACAGGACTTTGTTCTTTGCTTCTGAGCCGGTGTTGTCGGTATAACCATAAACAATGATGTTGGCGTATTTGTCCTCATTCAGTTTCCTTGCAGCGTAATCTACCGTATGCCTTGAAGCATCGCTTATTGTTGCTTTATTAAGGTCAAAATAAATAGAGCTGGAAAGTATGGCCGTATCAATTGGTTCTATTGCAGGTGCCGGTGGTGGTGCTGGGGCCTTAAGCACTATGTCGGTAGCATAAGCAGCGCAACTGTTGATCTTGGCGACAAGGTGGGTGTAGGTGCCTGCACATAAATGATGCAGGGCCAGAGTGCCATCTGCGGCTACGGTCTGCACCATTTCAGCATTAGTGGGCTGGGGTGTGCCATTAAAATCATAGTCAAGAGATACGATGCGGCCGGGTTGCAGGCTACCGAGTGTTATGGTGCCATCGCACTCACCCGGTGCAGTTGGGTTGGTCGTGTTCTTAATCGTTACATACATCTGCGGGTTAACGAGGTTGACCGGTGCGCCGGTAACTTTTTTCCTGCCTGCAGTTACCGATATGTTGTCATAAGATCCAGCTGCAAGCTCAGTAAGTTTTATTGATCCATCGGGCGTTACTGTGCTGCTGTAGCCCGGGCGTGCTGTGCCGTTCATGTTGTAGTCGACCATCACCTCGCTGCCGGGCGGCATGCCATGAAGTATGATCATGCCATCTGACTTGCCGCAAATAGTGGGGTCCATTGACTCTTGTGAAGTAATGGCCATTGGCGGGCGCGCCTTGCCGGGAATGAAACGTATGCCCACATTGATACCATACGATTGGTCTTTGCTCGCGGTAACATTGTTCAGCACAGAGCTGTAGTCGCCCATTTTCTTTGTGAGCGTGTAATCGCCGGCAGCATTATTTTTCGGAGCCTGGTATAAATAATAGATACCGAAGTTAAGCGCCAGCCTGTCGGACAAAAAGTAGTTGAGCGATGGCTGGATCATAAAGCCTACGGAGCCGCTGGTATACGATACCGAGCCCGTTTTGCTGGGCGGCTTTACACCCAGCCCTACACCACGGCCAAGCCCCTGCTGTGTGCTGAAGAAACTGGCCACATTACCATTATGGTCGGTGCTCAGATAAGCCGCCTTGGTGATGAGGAAGTCGGTAGCACCGGGAACCGGGGAGTTGTCATATACGGTTGGCGTCCCAGTTGGTGTCGCGGAGTACTTGTATATGGCCTCATAGTCGAACGAAGCATTAGTACTGTATTTGTTGGTCATGCTCAGGTTAAAGAGCAAGCCCGCATCAGCCGTGAATCCCCACTTCTCAGAAAACCTGTTCTTGTACTTCGCCACCAGGGGAATATTGAAATTTGATATTTTCAGACGCTCGTCGATAGGCTGTTCCGGTGTAACGA
>CAINOM010000033.1 GCA_903851455.1 uncultured Bacteroidota bacterium
CTTGCGGAAATTAGCCAGTTCATCGGAATTAGGAGCTGTCATATAGGTAACATTCTTACCGATGCGGCAGGCATCACCAAATGAATTCCAGGAAACATCCGCATTACGGGTATACTGCGAATTCAGGTATTGTGTATTAATTAAGCCATTGAACTCTGCATAAACCGCCGCTGTGGTGGTGAGCATAGCTATTACTCCTCCATTGCTGCGCAACACAAGCTGCTCAGCCGCAGAAACATATTCGGGGTGATCGAACTGGCCGAAGTCGCAGGTTGCGGTAACCATGAAAGGCAGCATGTTCGTGTTGTTCCAGCTATTGAAATCGTCCTGGGTAAGGATGCGCTCAGAAGCCCAAACTTCATTGTTGCCGTGTCCGTTATAATTGATCATGAAAGTCCCCTTGAACACATCGTTGTCAATAGCTGCATTGATGCTAGGACAACGTGCACCTGCTGGAGTAGATATCGTAGGAACGGCATCCACATAGGCTTTGTCTTCGTTATACAAATTACGCGAACTTGCCCCTATCGACTTGGCCATAGTCTCTGCATCGTGAAGGTGGTTGCCCGCATCATCACAATTATCTGCAACAAACATGGTATTGAGGCGCCACGGCCCGAGTGTAGCAGGTGCTGTATAACTCATTATTTTGTTTACCAGGGCTGTCGCATCATTAGTGCTGCGGGCAGGTAAGCGCCCCACGCCGATCTCGAGGACATTAAGCGTTGCATTGGAATTAATATCGGAAGTATCATCGAGGAAACCATAAAAATCGTCAGTCGAATAAGACGCGATGCCATTGGTAGCCTCTGACGACTCATATACCGGTACAAAATTGCTGTTGTTGTTGAGCCGGTTCTTATAATCATAGGAAGCACCGCCAAACAAGGTCATGTAGCGAGGCATTTGAGTGGTGTCCATTCCTGCGCGCAGATAAAACATACGAGCGAAATCGCGAATAGCGCTAACATCCTGTCCACCGGATGAAAACTCATTGTAGACCTGCTCCGTGGTAGCGGCCACTACGCGCATGTTGTCATGGGTTCTGTGATATTCAGCAAGTTGTTGTGCCTGGCTATAAAATTCCGGATTGGATACAATGATCAGGTCCACCTGGGGCGTCCCATGCAGGTCCTGGTTGTCCACCTTTTTGATAAACTTCGGAACGGGAAAGTTTGTGCTGTTCATCGCTGCAAACTCATGCAGCATGCTTGCATCCTGTGTGAACGTGTAGGTGCTCCCCGTAAGTGTACCGCTCATGAGCACCGGTACCTGCGGATTGGTAACATCCCATACCTGCGTGCTGCTGTTTGCTCCCTGCAACTGGTATTGGGCTATATTCCCGGCGCCAGTGCTCTGCCAGTCACGAAAGCTCAGCTGATCGCCATTTATAGTCAGTGGCCTGCGGGCATTCAACTCTATATAATTAAGGTACGCAAGACCAGAGGCATCGGCAGGTCCATAGTTAATTGTAACATTCAAAACCTGCGCGTTGGGAGCGGCGGTTCCGGCAACCATGCTGTTTGCCATAACATTATCTCCGGCGGTAGGCCCTAACTCACCCGCAGCGGTAGCAAGACCATTCACGGACATAGAGTACGTGCTGTGGTCTGAGTTGCAGGTACCCGCCATAAACAGGGTGCAGTAAACCGTCGACACCGGGGCGCCCATATCGAAGGTAAACGTCTGTGACGTATTGCCGAGCTGCGCAGCAAACTCTTCTCCGTACCAGGTTTTACCGATCGCTCCCGGATTTACCAGGTCCACATCGTGCACATCGTAATAGTTGAAGTCCGTAACTATTTTATTAGGAGTACCGGCTCCGCCCTGTTGCGCTATCCTGGCTCCGGCGCCCTGGTCAAACGAAATAAAATAATAAGCGGTGTCGGTGTACAGGTTATTCTGGTGCGTAAATCTTTGGTGAAGGCTGTCTTTGTCCCACTCAAGTGGCCCAACTCCATAAAAAACAGCAAAATCGCCATTGTTGAACACATTACCGGCTCCGCCATTCATCCAAATCGTATTTTCAACAAGGTCAAGTGCCCGGGCTGTAGAATTAGCCTCCGGCAGCATATTACCACCATTGCCCAAAACGCGCATATTAGCAGGATTCACGCTGGAGGGGCTCACACCCAGACTTGAAATAAGATTATAGTCAATTTTATAAAAACCGGTCTTAGTGATGCCTATTTTATACCAGGTGCCGTGGGCAAGTGCCGAATGCGGTACATCGGCAACTTTCGCAACTCTGTTATTCACGCCTTGAAGTTCTTCGATATCCAGGGTGAATGAGCTGACCATATTTATACTGCCCGGCTGATTACCTGCAACAAACACCGGCACATACACCACCGCGAAAGGCCGCTTGCGGTCCATACCGATAATTGTCTTTAACTGGGTTGGGGCAGATATCTTAGCATCCTTCGGCAGGAGCACGTTCTCGATATAGCCGATGCCTGAAATGGAGACATTGGGAATAGCGTAATTCTTCAGCCATATCTTTTCTGCTATATAGCCATCGTGAACGTCACCGGCGTTCACCTGGTAGGTATTGGTAGTTGCATCAGCATTTTGAAAGCCGAACAAAATGGTAATGAAAGTAATAGATACTATTATTATATTTTTCATTTATAGTTTAGATTATTATACTTTGAAAGACGGGTTGTGTTTTCAAAATTAAGTAATAAATACATCAAAAAATCAGTAGATTGGCATCCCGGAGAGATAATAACGTATTTTTATTACGAATATTATTATTGTTAGAAAAAAAGGGAAAAAATAAGTTTTTTTTTCACTTAGAGTATGAAAGCTTGAAAATTTCAAAAAAGTGCGGTATCATTGTAATGGCTTTTAAGAACCTACTAACTATTAGTGTAAATATTCGA